>JAIUMG010000020.1 GCA_022565655.1 Alkalimonas sp. | reverse complement strand
GTTGACAGAGACAACCGCCAGGTCATGACCTTCACCTTTGGTTAACTGAGTGAAAGTAACACCTTTAGGTGCAACTAAATCAGACAGGTGAATGGTTTGGCCAATTTCGACATTGGTCAGATCAACTTCGATGAACTCAGGCAGGTCTTTTGGCAATACCGTGACTTCAACTTCGTTGGCACCGTGCACAACGACACCGCCTTTCTTCACTGGAATTTCTTCATTCAGGAAGTGGAAAGGAATGGTAGTATGCAGTTCTTGACCAGCTTCAACACGTTGGAAATCGACGTGCATGACTTTTGGCTTGAACGGGTGACGCTGCATATCTTTAACGATGGCTTGGATCTTCTCTTTACCGACGTTCACAGTCAGAATGTGCGAGTAGAAAGACTCAAAGCTTTGTGCTTTTAACAGCTTAGCGTGATCTAAAGTGATCGATAAAGCTTCTTTCTCACCACCGTAAATGATGGCTGGTACTTTATCCTGATGACGCAGGCGGCGGCTCGCACCTTTCCCCAGGTCAGTCCGGACTTCAGCATCTAAAACATAAATTGCGTCAGACATGGTATTCTCCAATCAAAAATAAGGTTCCACAGCCCGCGACCAGACTGTGGGACGTACGCCCCTGAAAAGGGCGCGACATCATACCACTGGCTGTTTTTCTGCGCAATGAAAAAGGCACCCGCAGGTGCCTTTAAACGATGAAAGCGCTCGGGATCAATCGAACATTGAGGAAATCGATTCTTCGTTGCTGATACGGCGAATGCATTCTGCCATCATTTCGCTCAGGGTGAGCTGGCGAACTTTGCTGATGGCCTTCATCGCATCACTCAGTGGAATGGTGTCGGTAACGATGAGTTCATCGATGACTGAGTTGGCAATATTTTGTGGCGCATTGCCAGAGAATATCGGGTGGGTAGCATAAGCAAACACCCGCTTTGCACCATGCTCTTTCAGCGCTTCAGCGGCTTTACACAAGGTACCGCCGGTATCAATCATGTCATCAACAATAATACAGTCACGGCCGGCAACATCACCGATGATGTGCATCACCTGAGAGACGTTGGCTTTCGGACGGCGCTTATCGATAATAGCCAGATCGGCATCGTTCAGCAGTTTTGCCACAGCACGGGCACGAACCACCCCACCAATATCCGGTGACACCACCACGGGTGAGTCAAAGTCTTTTTTACGCATGTCATCTAACAGCACCGGGCTGGCAAAGACGTTATCTACCGGGACATCAAAGAATCCCTGAATTTGCTCGGCATGCAAATCAACAGTCAGCACCCGGTCGACACCAACACTGGACAAGAAGTCGGCGACCACTTTGGCGGTGATAGGCACCCGGGCTGAACGCACCCGGCGATCCTGGCGGGCATAGCCAAAATAAGGCAGTACCGCTGTGATCCGCCCGGCAGAGGCGCGGCGTAATGCATCAACCATCACGATCAGTTCCATCAGGTTGTCGTTGGTTGGGGCACAGGTGGATTGAATAATGAAAACGTCGGAGCCACGAACATTTTCGTTGATCATGACGCTGACTTCGCCATCGCTGAAGCGGCCAACGTCAGCATCTCCTAGTTTGACATAGAGACGGCTGGCTATTTTGCTCGCGAGTTCTGGTATGGCGTTACCAGCAAAAACCTTCATATCGGGCACGGTAGGATCCTCAGGGCAGTTGGAGTCCGGTTGACATTCATGGCGCGGCAGATGCGGCGCCCTGGCTTGAAACGTTGGCTAGCGCTGTTAAAACAGGTGACTCGCTAACCCCCCTGGCAACAAAACCCCGACAGAACGCAGGCATGGTGCTCAGGGCTTTTTCAGCCTGCATGCGATCAGAGAACCCGGCAAACACACTGGCTCCGGTTCCTGTCATGCGGCTTGGTGCGTATTCTAACAACCACTGTAAGGTTAATGCAACATTCGGATAGAGCTGTTCCACCAGTGGCTGACAATCATTGCGCCACTCAGCAGTCAGGACTTCTTCATAACGCAAAGGCGTGGTGTTACGGGGCAAGGCGGGGTGCTGGAAGATCTCGGCGGTAGATACATGGCAATCGGGTGTCGCCACCAGATACCAGCGCTCGGGCAGCTCAATCGGGCTCAGTTGTTCGCCGACCCCTTCGGCAAAGGCGGTTCGTCCATGCACAAACACCGGCACATCAGCCCCGAGCTGCAAGCCAATCTCGGCTAGCTGTGCAGTAGATAACTGCAAATTCCATAGCTGGTTTAAAGCCAGCAGGGTGCTTGCTGCATCCGAGGAGCCGCCGCCGAGTCCGCCCCCAAGCGGCAGCTTTTTGTGCAAATAAATGTCTGCACCGAGCGAGGTCTGGCTCTGTTGCTGCAACAGCCGAGCTGCTTTTAGCACCAAATTATCCTGATCCTCCAGCTCGTTCTGATTGCAGCGCAAGCGTAACTCTGTGGAATCGGTGCGGGTAAAGGTGAGCTTGTCGCCATAATCCAGCATTTGAAAAATGCTTTGCAAATTGTGATAGCCATCGGCCCGGCGACCGGTAATATGCAAAAATAAATTCAACTTGGCGATGGCTGGCAGAGTGATTGTGGTCATCATAATTGCCAGTTCCTGATGACTAACCTGATACGAATATCGTCTGATTGCACCTTAATACGACGAGGCAGCGCCAGAGGATCGTTGAAAAAATCCTCGTAGTGAATACGCCACTGTATGCCAGCGCGATCGTGCAATTGAAAGGCGATGAGTCGGCCCAGGTGATCATATTCCGGCTCAGTTGCATTGTGGCCAGCGATGCCTTTTAACCAGAGTGGCATATCATCGGCGGGTAAGCTCCAGCCAGTCAGCGCAAACATCAGCTGGCTCACATTGCTGGCCTGGTAATCTTCGCCTTGTACATTCAAGGTAATGACATCAGCCGCTTTATCCAAACTAAATATACGCATGCCAAGGAAGTTGGTCATGCGGGCCTGGTAATCATCCTGCTGTTGCTGCCAGGTCAGGTTGCCACTGACCGATTCGTCAGGGCTACGAATGCCTAGCGTGGCGGACAGTTGGTATTCGTCGAGCAGATTCAGCCGTTGCAACCGCTCTTTGGCACTAAGGATCGGTTGCTCAGGGCTGGGCTTAATACTGCAGCCCAACAAAAGAAAACTGCACAAAAGTGAAATAAATAACGTTTTTACGGCATCTGACACACGAAAGTCCTCGTCTGAGCTTTTATTAACCTGGTCTTTTTCGTACAATTCGGCCCTTGAACTTTAAGGTTACCACAGGTGAATGGCCATTTACGCGTTAGGCATTAATCACAAGACAGCTCCAGTGGCACTGCGTGAACAAGTGGCTTTTGCTCCTGAGCAGGTGCCCTTGGCGCTGCGTGAGCTGGCTGCTGTGGCGAATGTCACCGACGCGGTCATCCTGTCGACCTGCAATCGAACTGAGCTGTATTTTAACGGTTCTACCGAGCAAGCGGAACAAGTGATTGCCTGGTTGAGTGATTTTCATAAGTTGAACAACCTGCAGTTGCAACCGCATTTGTATCTGTACCAGCAGCAGGATGCGGCTACCCACTTGATGCGTGTTGCCGCCGGGCTGGACTCATTGGTGCTGGGCGAACCGCAAATATTGGGCCAGGTGAAACAAGCTTACAATCAATCCCGGCAAGCGGGCACCATCAACCCTCAATTTGAGCGTTTATTTCAGAAAACCTTTGCCATCGCCAAGCAAGTGCGAACGGACACCGAGATTGGAGCCAATGCGGTATCTGTGGCTTTTGTGGCGGTGAGTCTGGCCAAGCAAATTTTTGGTAAACTGGATCATGTTTCCGTATTGCTGATTGGTGCCGGCGAAACCATCGAGCTGGTGGCACGGCATTTAAAGGAACAAGGGGCCACCAAGCTGACCGTGGCCAATCGAACCTATGAGCGAGGTATGCTGCTGGCAGAACCCTTTGGCGCTGATGTGGTTACTCTGGCTCAGGTGCCTTCGGTGCTGAGCAAAGCGGATATAGTGATTAGCTCAACGGCCAGTACCCTACCTATTGTTGGTAAGGGGATGGTTGAGCAAGCATTGAAAGCACGGCGCCACAAACCGATGTTTTTGGTCGATCTGGCGGTACCACGTGATATAGAAACTCAGGTTGCAGAGTTGGATGATGCTTATTTGTATACGGTTGATGATTTGCAAACCATCATTGCGCAAAATCGCGAATCCCGCCAGCAAGCGGCTCAACAAGCTGAGTTGATTATTGGCCAGGGCGTGGCCGAATTCCAGCAGTGGCAAGTGCTGCAGGGTAATGTAGACTGGGTGCGGGATTATCGGCAGCAATGTGAACAGATTAAAAATGAATTGCTGGCCAAGGCCGTCAATCAGCTGGTTGCGGGCCAGGAGCCGGAAAAAGTGATGGCGGAACTGGCCAATAAGCTGAGTAACCGTTTGATGCACAGCCCAACCAAGGCGATTCGTCACTTGGTGCAGGAAGAACAAGTTCAACCGCAGGCGTTAATTAGTCTTTTACTCGATCTCTAACAAGGTGATACAACCATCATGAAAGCATCGGTTTACCATAAACTGGAAGCATTGGCAGAGCGCTATGAAGAGGTTCAGGCCTTATTGAGCGATGCGTCTATTATTGCCAATCAGGATCGTTTCCGTGAGTTATCCAAAGAATACAGCCAACTCGAAGGGGTCAGCAAAGCATTTCAGCAGTTCCAACAGGTTGGCAGTGACCTGGAAGCAACCGAGTTGATGCTACAGGACAGCGATGCAGACGTGCGTGAAATGGCGCAAGAAGAACAAAAAGAACTGAAAAGCCAATTACTGCAACTGGAAGATGAGTTGCAGCTGTTGATGTTGCCGACCGATCCGAATGACAATAAAAACTGCTTTCTGGAGATCCGCGCCGGGGCAGGCGGTGATGAAGCCGCCATTTTTGCCGGCGATCTATTTCGCATGTACAGCCGTTTTGCCGAGCGCAAAGGTTGGCGGCTGGAGGTGATGAGCGCCAGTGAAGGCGAGCATGGCGGCTACAAGGAGATCATCGCTTTTCTAAGTGGTGAGGGGGTATATGGCACCTTGAAGTTTGAATCTGGTGGTCACCGGGTGCAGCGAGTGCCAGCCACAGAGTCACAGGGGCGGGTGCATACGTCGGCATGTACTGTAGCGGTGATGCCGGAAATTCCAGAGAGCGAAGCCGTTGAAATTAACCCTGCTGATTTGCGGGTGGATACCTACCGCGCGTCTGGTGCCGGTGGTCAGCACGTTAACCGGACAGACTCCGCCATTCGTTTAACTCATATTCCAACCGGTATTGTGGTGGAGTGCCAGGAAGAGCGCTCACAACATAAAAATCGCGCCAAAGCCATGAGTATGCTGCAGTCACGGATACAAGCTGCAGAAGATGAAAAGCGGCGTTTATCGGAAGAGTCGACCCGGCGCTTGTTGGTAGGCAGCGGGGATCGCTCTGAGCGCATCCGAACATACAATTTCCCGCAGGGTCGTTTGACCGATCATCGCATCAACTTAACGCTCTATCGGTTGCCTGAAGTGGTGGAAGGATCGCTCGAGCTGGTATTGGAACCCATTCAGCAAGAACACCAGGCCGATTTATTGGCTGCTATGTCAGAAGATAGCTAAGCCATTATTAGCCAAAACAAACGAGCATAACGATGAGCAGCAGTATCAGCGATTGGCTGCGGCAAGCTAAGCAGCAGTTGGCGGCGGTGACCGGTGAAGTGGATGCTGAAGCAAAGTATTGCTGCAGTTTTGTTCTGCAGCAATCCAATACCTATTTGTACAGCCATGGTGACCAGTTACTAAGCGCTGCACAATGGCAGCAACTGCAGGCTATTTTGCAGCGCAGGCTAACTGGTGAGCCTTTGGCGTACATTTTAGGCCAGTGGCATTTCTGGGACTTTGAACTGGAAGTGGCACCGTCTACCCTGATCCCGCGGGCCGATACTGAAATTCTGGTTGAAAAAGCTCTGACGCTGCTGGAACCGACTCCTGCCCGTATCATTGATCTTGGTACGGGAACAGGTGCCATCGCTTTGGCCCTGGCAAAAGAGCGCCCCGATTGCCAGGTGATTGGTCTTGATATTCAGCCGGCAGCGGTCGCCCTGGCCACACGCAATGCCAAGCGACTCAATTTAGAGAATTGTCGCTTTGTGCAAAGTGATTGGTTTGCCGCTTTATCTGGATCTGAGCAAGGCTTCGATTTGATTGTCAGTAATCCGCCTTATATTGACGCATCCGACCCGCATTTAACCAGAGGCGATGTTCGATTTGAGCCAGGCTCGGCGTTAGTGTCAGATGATGCGGGCTTCGCTGATATTCAACAGATCATCCGCCAAAGTACCGACTTTCTACATCAGGGGGGATGGTTGTTGATGGAGCACGGTTATCAGCAAGCTGATGAGGTGACTGCGCGACTCAATCAAGGTGGTTTTAGCCAGGTTGCATCCGAAAAAGACTATGGAGGTCAATGGCGTATCAGCTTTGGTCAGTGGTTATGCAAAGGCTGAATTCTGCCAATAATTTTGACCTATGCTATTTCAACGCATATAACTAAGGGTAGACCAACTCTTTAGGAACCTAGCGCCATGAGTGATGACTTTTTATTCGCGGATGAACCGGATGATGCAGCAGCGCCGGCAGAACTGAGCCCATCTTCCCAATGGAAAGTCATGATTGTAGACGATGAGCCAGAAGTTCACTCTGTCACCAAGCTGGCTTTGAGTGATTTTAGCTTTCAGGGAAAGTCCATTGAGTTTATTAGTGCTTACTCTGGTGCTGAAGCAAAAGACTTGATTGAAAAGCATCCTAACACAGCCATAATTTTGCTTGATGTGGTGATGGAAACCGATGATGCCGGTTTGCAGGTTGCACAATACATTCGTGAAACGCTAATGAATACACATGTGCGAATTATTCTGCGGACCGGGCAGCCAGGCCAGGCCCCTGAAAGGCAAGTGATAGTTAATTATGATATTAACGATTACAAGTCGAAAACGGAACTGACCGCACAAAAACTGTTTACTGTGGTGATGTCGAGTTTACGGTCCTATCGAGATATCCTCGCCATTGACCACAGTCGTCAAGGGTTGGAGAAAATTATCAATGCCTCGGCTGATTTGTTTTCAGCGCACTCGATGGAGCAATTCATCGATGGGGTGTTGCAACAGCTGACCTCGATTTTAGGCTGTAATGATGATGCGTTGCTGGTGACGTCTTCTTTGGTGGCCGGTAACCCGGCTGAAGATACCGATCCAGAACACTTGATTGTGTTTGCTGGTATGGGGGAGTTTGAACAAAAAGAAGGCCAGCCGGTGACACAAGTACTTGAAAACACACTATTGCAGGCCTTTTATGATGCATTAAAGAGCAAAGCGATAGTCTATAAAGAGAACTATCTGGTGGCCTATTGCACCAGTAAATTTACTCATGGTTCTTTGTTGTATGTATCGGGTTTACCGGGTCAGATCACGGATAGCCAGAAGAAGTTGATTGAGCTGTTTTCGCAAAATGTGCAAATTGCCTATGAAAACGTGCAACTCCAGAGTGAAATTGAAGATACCCAGCGAGAAATTGTCTATCGCTTAAGTGAGGCGGTTGAGCATCGCTCCATTGAAACCGGTAATCATGTTAAACGAGTAGCTTTCATTTGTTATGATCTGGCCAAAGCTTATGGCTTGCCTGAAGATGAAGCAGAGAAGCTGATGTTTGCCTCGCCGCTGCACGATGTTGGCAAAGTAGGTATCCCGGATGGCATCTTAAATAAACCGATGAAGCTGGATGATCGCGAATGGGAAGTAATGAAAACTCATGCCAGCATTGGCTATGAAATTCTGAAAGATTCCAAACGAGCCATTATTCAGGCTGGGGCCATTATTGCCCGTGATCATCATGAAAAATGGGATGGCAGTGGCTACCCTGGTGGTAAAAAGGGCGAAGATATTCATATTTATGGTCGCATTGCTGCCATCGCCGATGTCTATGATGCCTTACGGCATCGTCGCTGTTATAAATCTGCCTGGCCGTTGGAGAAAGTCATTACAACCATCGAGCAAAGCTCGGGCAGTCAGTTTGATCCAAAATTGGTTGAGTTGTTTAAAAGCAGGGTTGATAAGCTGGAAACGATCTTAAAAAAATACCCTGACTCCGATGAGGATGATATTCGTTAGGTGGTTCGGGAATTGTTGAAACAAGGGATTATATGATAAGCAAGGTACTTTCATTAGGTGATATTCAAATAGGTAATGAACAGCCATTTGTGCTGTTCGGCGGTATGAATGTGTTGGAATCCAGAGATCTGGCCCTGCGTATTGCCGAGCACTATGTTCAGGTAACCGACAAACTGGGTATTCCGTTTGTCTTTAAAGCATCGTTTGATAAAGCGAACCGCTCTTCGGTTCATTCTTATCGTGGCCCAGGCCTTGAAGAAGGGCTGAAAATTTTTCAGGAAATTAAGAGCACCTTTCAGGTACCACTGATCACCGATGTACATGAGCCCTGGCAGGCACAGCCGGTTGCCGAAGTGGTTGATGTACTGCAGTTGCCGGCATTCTTGGCCAGACAAACTGACTTGGTGGTGGCGATGGCTAAAACGGGTGCTTTAATCAATGTGAAAAAGCCACAGTTTCTGGCGCCGCTGGAAATGCGCCATATCCTGACTAAGTTTGCGGAGGCAGGGAACAAGCAAGTGATGTTGTGTGAGCGTGGCTCCAGTTTTGGTTACAATAACCTGGTGGTGGATATGCTCGGCATGGATGAGATGAAACCATTGGCACCGGTTATCTTTGATGCCACACACGCGTTGCAACGTCCTGGAGGCAGGGCAGATTCAGCTGATGGTCGCAGAGCACAGGCAGCTCAGTTGGCACGTTCAGGCATGGCCTTGGGCTTGGCTGGTTTGTTTATCGAAGCCCACCCTGAGCCTGAGCATGCTAAGTGTGATGGGCCTTGCGCGCTGCCACTACGTAAGCTGGAGCCTTATCTGGCCCAGATGAAAGCCCTGGATGAGTTGATTAAAGACTTTCCTCAGCTGGATACTGCCGATTAGTCTAACGCGTGCAACAGTGATCAATAACGCTGTTGCACGTAATTTTTCACTTCTTCAAAGCGTTCATGCAGCTGCAGGCAATACTCTTGAATGACTGACCAGTCTTTTTCCTCACTGGCCTCTTCCAGCAAGGTAGCACAATTCGCCAGAGCCAGAGCACCAACACTTTTTGCCATCGCTTTTAACTGATGTGTCTGATAGCGCAGAGCAGAACGATCTTGTTGCTCTTTTATCGCATCCAGTTGTTTGAGTAGCTCCGTTGCTTGCTCAATAAAGAATCTCAGGTGTTCTTCGTGTTTGGCCGAGTCGTTGCCGAGATAGTTAGCAATGGTAGTAAAACAAATCGGTGCCTGATGGTCTGCTTCAATGGCTCTTTGCTGAGCAACCATGCCTTTACTAACCTGATGAGTTAATGGCAACCAGCGGTTGAGGATACTTTCCAGAATATTAAGCTCAATGGGTTTGGTGATGTACCCATCCATGCCCTGGCTCAGGCATTTTTGTTCTTCACCTTTCAGGGCATTGGCCGTGATGGCGACGATACGAGTGAAGTGGCAATCATCATCCACTTGCAATGCTTCTTTACGAATCGCCTCGGTAAGATCATAGCCGCTCATGTTCGGCATATGCAAATCAGTTAGCACCAGTGGGTAGCGATACTGACGCCACATTTCCAGTGCGATGGCCCCATCATCCGCCACTTCAGCTGCATAACCTAGCGCGTTGAGTTGATCCAAAATCACCTTTTGGTTCATTACGTTGTCTTCAGCTAATAAAATGAGTTGCTGTTGCTGACGTGCTGCCTCAATAGCTGGTGCTGTCTTGATACTGCTTTCAGATTGCTGTTCAGTTGGGGTGGGGCGAGGTTTTCGTCCGGCCGCAATTAATATGGCATCAAACACATGGCTACGGCAGATCGGTGAGCTATGGATGTACAGTAGTCGCGGGTTGGTTTGTTCTGTCAGTTCAACCAGGTTGGTGATCACCACGAACTGCACTTGTTGCAGATTGTCGTGGTTAAGCAGAGTGTCAAGATCAGATTGACTTATTTGCTCATAGGTGGCATCCAACAACCATACTGGTTTAATTTTAGGGGGCAACAGTGTTTGTTCATCGGCGCGTTGTTGCAATTGCGTAATCGTCTGATAAGCGCGGTAATCAGCACCTGTGTATTTGATGTAAGCTTCCAAGTGCTCATGGTTGTGCCAGTCTTTGCTGAACAACACCAGTTGTATATCTCGTAATAGCTCTTTATCAAGATAATGCACCTCTTCGGAACGACGCATCGGGATCTGTACAGAGAACTCAGTGCCTTTATCGAGCTCACTTTGTACCTGAATATCGCCATACATCAAGGATGTCAGGCGCTGGCAGATGGATAAGCCCAGCCCGGTGCCACCAAATTTACGGGTAATGGAGCCTTCAGCTTGATTAAATGGTTGAAAAACATAATTAATCTGGCGCTTGGTCATGCCTTTACCGTTATCGATAATGCTGAATTGGATCTGGCTGTAATCCATGTTTTCTTCCAGCAAATCGGCCCGTATAATGACCAAGCCACTCTTTTCAGGCGTCGAGTCAGTAAATTTAATGGCATTACCAGCAAGGTTGTACAGGATCTGTCGCAATCTTACTGGGTCGCCATATAAACCATCTGGGATCCTTGGGTCGACAAAAAGTTTTAAATCAATCTGGCGTTGGTAAGCAACAGAAACCAGAATGCGCCCCACCGCTTCAATAATATCTGCCAGTGACAACGGAATACTTTCCAGCTCCAGTTTGCCGGCTTCTATTTTAGAAAAATCCAGGATGTCATCAAGGATGCGCAGCAGCGAAAATGACGACTCCCGAATGGTATCAGTCATGCGAAACTGGGCTGTGGATAGCTGGGTTTTACGCAGCAGATCCATGGTGCCGATAATGCCATTCATCGGGGTGCGGATTTCGTGGCTCATGGTCGCAAGAAAGGTAGATTTGGCTTCATTGGCTTTTTCGGCAGTTAACTTCGCAGTTTCTAATGCATCAGTGCGCTCTTTGATACGCTGCTCAATTTCTTGCCGCAACTGCAGAATATCCTGCTCAGACTGGGCAAGTTTTTGATCGCTTTTTTCAATACGTTGGAATAAGCGGTTGATATAGCTGGCCAGCACGCCAAAGTCATTCTCGACATGCTCTTCCAGTTTGCCAGCAAAGTCATCTTTCTGCATGGCTGAACTGGTTTGTTTTATCAAGGAGCTTAGTGGCTTGTTAATAAACCGGTTCAACCAGCCCGACAAGGGCCAGGCAATAAGGCAGGCAATTCCAGTTGCCAAGCTAAACGCAATCAACCCTTCGCGTTGCGTTATAACAGCGAAAGAGCCGCTCAGCAGCCACAAAAGGCCTGCAGACAGCACCCAGCAAAGTACTAAGCAGAATGGCAACATTCGGTAGAACAGATAAGAAAAAAAGGATGTTTTTTCCATGCAAAACCCGAGGCTGATAATAGAGGAATGAATGATGGCTCAAAGAGCATTCATTAGTTTTGAGTGTAGCATACCAAGAGCTATACAGGATAAAAAGCAGTTGCATACGCGAACAGAAACAGACGGCTAGTGTTCTTTGTGCTCAGAGAATAAGCGAACACTTGAGCAGACAAAAAAAATGATTGACTTGCAACGCCAAAATCCGTTTAATACCACCCCGTTGCCCAGATAGCTCAGTCGGTAGAGCAGAGGATTGAAAATCCTCGTGTCGGTGGTTCGATTCCGCCTCTGGGCACCATTTCAAACTAAGATCCTATTTTTTATTATCTCTGACTTAAAATTCATTTTTATTTGTGCGGAATCTCACGCTATTTACAGGTGGTCCGATTGTGAGCACCATCCTTGGCGCTCACTTGCTATCGCAGGCCAGCTGAAGCTGTCCAAAGCCGCTCCCGGCGGCTTGGTCCGCCTCTGGGCACCATTTCATAGCAAGTTCATTTTCTTATTTCAGCCTCGGTGTCCAATCTGCACTCATTGTTGCGGCATCTCACCTGCCTTTCTCCCTTGTTAACATCACTTTTCACTGAAAGTTGATATACTAAGTCCATGACTGAATGCAAGCTTGTGGCTTAAGCCATAGCAAAGCGAGGGGCGTGATGACGAAGGCAGTAATTTTAGTGCTGGATAGTTTTGGTATTGGCAGTGCACCTGATGCCGAGCGTTTTGGCGATCAGGGCGCCAATACATTGGCCAGCATTGCCCGTGAGTTTCATCAGCAAAAAGGTCGGCAACTGGCGTTACCCAACCTGGCCAGGCTGGGGTTAATCCGTGCAGCCAGCCAAGCATCGTCCGATCCGATTGAGGTTGCCGATGCAGCTGATGTGACCGGAGCCTATGGCTATGCTGCCGAACTAAGCAGCGGCAAGGATACGCCAAGCGGCCATTGGGAAATTGCCGGGGTACCGGTATTATTTGAGTGGGGCTACTTTCACGAAAAAACCAATAGCTTCCCTACCAAGCTGATCGACAAACTATGTGCAGAAACCGGAGTGCCTGGTATTTTAGGCAACTGCCATGCCTCTGGTACTGAGATTCTGAAGAAGCTTGGTGATGAGCACATCCGTACTGGTAAACCGATTTGCTACACATCGGCCGACAGTGTTTTTCAGGTCGCTGCCCATGAAGAGCATTTTGGTTTAGAAAAGCTGCTTGAATTTTGTCAGGTGGCGCGTCGCTTACTGGATGAACACAACATTGGCCGGGTCATTGCGCGGCCTTTTCTGGGCGATGCCTCTGGGAATTATGCCCGCACTGGAAACCGCAGGGATTACTCGGTTCTGCCGCCAGCTCCCACTGTATTGGATAAATTAACGGCCAGTGGTGGTCAGGTGATCAGCATCGGTAAGATAGCCGATATTTATGCCCATCAGGGCATTAGTCAAAGTTTAAAAGCCACCGGGCTGGCAGCCCTGCTGGATACCACCTTAACCCAAATGGCAACTGCGGCTGATCGCAGCCTGATCTTTACCAATCTGGTGGATTTTGATCAAAACTATGGTCATCGCCGTGACCCAATCGGCTATGGCGAAGCGCTGGAGTACTTTGACCAACGCTTGCCCGAGTTCTTGTCTGCATTGAGCGAGGACTCCTTGCTGATCCTGACTGCTGATCATGGCTGTGACCCGACCTGGCCGGGTACGGAGCATACCCGGGAATACATTCCCGTGCTTTGTTACGGTAAAAATATGCCAGCGATTGAGTTGGGCGAACGCGCCAGCTTCGCTGATATTGGCCAGACGTTGGCCAGCTATTTCGCGCTGGATGCGATGGATTATGGCGAGTCATTTTTGCCACAACTAATCAAAAACTAAGAGATACTACCTTATGACGACACCTCATATTGAAGCCGCCGCTGGCGATATTGCATCGACTGTCTTAATGCCTGGTGACCCACTACGGGCCAAACATATCGCTGAGACCTTTTTGCAAGACGTTCGTTGTGTCAACCAGGTCCGTAATATGTATGCTTATACCGGAACTTATCAGGGCAAGCCAGTCAGCGTGATGGGCTCGGGCATGGGGGTCCCATCCATGTCGATTTATGCCACTGAGTTGGTGAAGTTTTATGATGTAAAGCGCCTTGTGCGGATAGGCTCTTGTGGTGCATTGCCTAAAGCCGTCAAAGTACGTGATGTGGTGATTGCTATGGGCGCTAGTACCGATTCATCCGTCAACCGGAATCGCTTGCAAGGTATGGATTTTGCGGCGCTTGCCAGTTTTTCACTGATTGAAAAAGCAGTGGCTGCAGCCCGGCTAAAAAGTATTCCGGTGCAGGTCGGCAATGTATTTACCTCTGATTTATTTTACAACCCAAACCCAGTGCTGTTTGATACCTTAGAAAAGTACGGCATTTTAGCCGTTGAAATGGAAGCCGCTGGACTGTATGGCGTAGCGGCCGAGTATGGCATTGAAGCGCTAAGTATTTTAACGGTCAGCGATCATATACGCACTGGTGAGTCGTTAAGTGCCGAGCTGCGCCAAACATCGTTCAACGATATGGTTGAAATTGCGCTTGGTTTAGTGGACTAACTGCTATGTCGATGACCAACCATAAAATGTTTTATGTCTCATGGGAGGCATTTCACCGGGCCAGTCGTGAACTGGCCGCTAAACTACTGACGGAGCGCTTTGATCGTATACTGGCAGTCAGTCGCGGTGGCCTGGTACCTGCTACCATTCTGGCACGTGAGCTGAATATCCGTGTGCTGGATACCATCTGTATTGCCAGCTACCAGCATGATCAGCAGGGTAACTTGTCGGTATTAAAAGGCTGCGATTGGGCTGACGATGACAAATTGCTGATTGTCGATGATCTGGTGGATACCGGTGAAACGGCTAGGGTGCTGAAACAGCAGTTTCCAAAGGCGACATTGGCAACTGTGTATGCCAAACCGCTGGGTAAGCCGTTGGTGGATGTGTACGTCACCGACATTGAACAAGACACCTGGATCCAGCTGCCCTGGGATACTGAGTTAAGCTACAGCGCTCCTTTGGTCGAGCAGCAAAGTTAGTCGTTCACTTCAAGCGTAATTGCACCCAGACCAGCCGGTGATCCGAGCTGGTCTGCCGCCGTTGCACCAATTGGTAACCCGTTTCATCACTTGCCGGCCAGAATACACCGCTATTTAGTACCTGAACGCCAGTTTTGCTAGGTAACACATAATCGGCTCGCATCCGCCAGATAGCAGTATGGTGTGCAGCATGCGGGTTGTCCGGGCTATGTTCAACTGCTCCGCGACTGCCAGGCTCAGGGTCTTGTACACGTGGGTGTGCCAGTAAGCGCTGGATCCCTGCTTTGATGGCATCCCCCTCAACTGGAGAGGCATTTAAATCGCCCAGTATCACAAAAGGCGCCTGGCTGTCGAAACCACCAGCCAACCCTTTGTCATCGTAGATATAGTTGCCTTGCTCACCGCTGATGTAATCTGCCCAAAAACGAATTTCATCGTGATTGCGGTTGCCATTGCGGTTTTCCGGGCCATCAAACGCTGGCGGCGTTGGGTGGCTGGCAAAAATATGTAATCTTTTGCCATTCACCTTGATTGGCACATCCCAGTGCGATTTCGAGGATAAAGGAAACTGCTGCCAAGCAGCATCTTCATACCAAGGGCTACCGTCAGCCTGCGTGGTTTGAAGATAATCTGGCATGTCTTTCCACTTAAAGTGGCGAAAGGTGCGTATAGCGTCATGCTCAATAGGGTAGCGAGAGAGTAGCAACATACCGTACTGGCCTGGATAAAAGCCGTAGCCCCAAGCATCGGCTCCAACTCCTGTGGCTGTGCCGTCACGATCCAAGTCGAACGGGCTTGGTTGGCCGGTATTGACGGGAGCATAAAAGTAGTAAGGATACTCAATCGGTCGAGCACCATGCTGCGCGACAGCCAGGTAGTTTTGTTGCAATGCATGCACTCCCTGGGCGGGGTTGGCAATGAAGTCAAACTCGGTCAGTAAGATCACATCAGGTCGGGTCAGCTGGATAATTCGAGCCACCGCCCGGATCTGAGGCTCTTCACCAGTGGCAAGCCGTTTAATGAGTTCGGTTTGATCACCTTGTTGATCCTGTGGCAAATAATTTGCTGCTTCCATACTGACGTTAAAGGTCGCTACAGTTAACTCTATTGCATTGGTATTCATCGGTAGTTCCAGTAGGACGATTAGTCAAACAGGCGCTTGCAAGTGCGCTGGCATTATCATTGCAAATTTAAACGATCATGGCGAGATTATCAGCTAAGAAACCACTTAATGACAGAACAGGTGTATTGATATCCGGTACGATGCGGGAATTATGTACAAAATTATTGCATTAGCAAGTACGCAACTCTGACCAGTCATGTTACAATAATATGACCAACTGAATTAGATACGCCGTATGGGAATAAGTTCCCTTGTCATTCGGTTCAGCGTAAAAAAAGCGTCATATTAGTGGGATATTATGGCTCCCCAAATTGAGTACAACATAGGTATTCAAATGGATTGGGTAAAAATTCAGAAACTACCAGGTGAAACAATATGAAAATTAAACATTTAGCTATGGCTGTTGCTCTTGCAATGGGGGCCAGTCAGTTCGCCATTGCCGAAACGTCATCTTCCATGCGAGGACAGATCCTGAGTCCAACCGGTACGGCCGCACCAAACACGCGTATTATCATTGAGCATATTCCTTCCGGGACCCGTACTGAAGCGGTTACCAATGCTTCAGGTAACTTTGTGGCTTCCGGCTTGCGTGTTGGTGGCCCTTACCGTGTGATTATTGACTCTGCCATTCACAGAGATGTTGAATTAGATAATATTTTCCTTTCACTGGGTGATCCCTATCGCTTGAATCAGCAACTGGAAGCGGCGGATGTTGAGCGCATCGCTGTGACAGGTTCCCGGATCAATCCAGCGACCTATCAGGCTGGTTCTTCCAGTACTTGGGGTGAAGGTGAGATAAGCAGCATGCCTTCTTTTGACCGTGATTTGAAAGACATTGTCCGACAAAACCCATTGGCCAACGATTTAGGGGATGATAACCGCTCTTTAACCGTTGGTGGTAATAACCCCAAATTTAATAGTATTACGGTTGATGGAATTGGCCAGAATGATGACTTTGGCTTGAATGCCGGTGGTTACCCTACCAACCGCTCACCGATTTCCATAGATGCCATTGAGCAAATATCTATTGATTCGGTACCCTTTAATGCCCGCTACAGCGGTTTCAGTGGTGCGCGTATCAATGCAGTCACTCGCTCAGGGACCAACGAGTTTTCCGGTTCATTATTTTATGAATACGCCAGCGATAGCTTGGCTGGTTCGCCTAAAGCCAATCGGTATGAACCAGATTCCAACAGACCTGAGCTTGATTATAAAGAAGAAACCTATGGTTTTAGCCTGGGTGGCCCTATCTTACAAGACCGCTTATTTTTCTTTGTTAATTATGAGCGCTATAAAGAGCCAACCTCGATTGATCAGGGGCCGGCAGGCTCTTCTGCTATCACTCAAAAAGAGATAGATCCAGCGGTGATCAGCAGCATACAAAACATAGCTCGTGATGTATATGGAGTTGATGCGGGTGACTGGAATGTCAGGCCTGATCAGAAAGATGAAAAAATCCTGGTCAAGCTGGACTGGAATATCAACAATGATCACCGGGCATCCTTTACCTATCAGCGGGCTGATGATGAAGCGGCAAATAACACCAGAACGGGCGGTAATACCAACCTGAATTTAAACTCACACTGGTTTACACGTACTCAGACCATGGATAACTTTGCCCTGCAGCTCTATTCCAACTGGACCAATGATTTTAGTACTGAGTTTAAAGCGTCCGTCAAAGATGTGGCAACTGGTCAGGACCCATCGCTGGGCCGAAATTATGGTCAGGTTGTGGTCCGGTTCACTGATGACGAAAATAGTGCCGGGAATGAAGGACAAATTAACCTGGGGCCAGACCGTTCACGTCATGCCAATCGCCTGGAAACCACAACCACCGAGCTGCAATTGCATGGTGAATATCTGATGGATGAGCATCAAATTCAATTTGGTGTTGAGTACCAGGAAATTGATGTATTTAACATCTTTGTGCAAGACTCCTTAGGTAATTTCTTTTTTGATAGCATTGCTGACTTTGAGAATCGCTTTGCCAGCGAGGTACAATACCAAAACGCTTTTACCAACAATGCCAATGATGGCGCTGCAGAGTTTAGTTATGGCAATACGGCTTTTTACATTCAGGATACCTGGGACGTGAGCTGGGATTTAACGCTGAGCTTTGGTTTACGCTATGAGCGTTTTCACTCCAACGATACACCAGCCTTCAATCAGAACTTCCAGGATCGTTATGGTTTCGCCAATACCAATAATATGGATGGCCTGGATCTGTGGTTGCCACGTTTTAGCTTTAACTACAATGTGACGGATCAGTTTACCGTTCGCGGTGGCGTTGGGATGTTTTCAGGTGGTCGTCCGAATGTATGGATTTCTAATGCTTACACCAACGATGGTGTCACCATTGTCGCAGCACCAAGTTTGGATGATGTAGAAAACGTTGATATTACGCAAGTACCTCAGGAAATGCGTGATTCACTGACCGCGGGGGATGGAAACACCACGCCAATCGATCCAGGCTTCAGAATGCCTTACGAT
>JAIUMG010000019.1 GCA_022565655.1 Alkalimonas sp. | reverse complement strand
GTTGGTTGATGGGTTGGTAAAGGCATTAATGGCTTTCGCATGCTTGATGATACCACCGATGTAGTACAGGGCGATTTCTGATAAACCAGCGTACTTATCACCGGCAAACAGGTTGACGCCGTCTTTGGCTAACGATTGGTGACAGTGCATGCCTGAACCATTATCGCCAAACAAAGGTTTTGGCATAAAGGTCGCTGTTTTACCATAGATATCAGCTACATTGTGGATTACATACTTTAGGATCTGAACTTCATCAGCCTTTTTGGTCAGGGTGTTAAAGCGGGTGGCAATTTCGTTTTGGCCTGCGGTTGCTACTTCGTGGTGATGCGCCTCGACCACCTGACCCATTTCTTCCAGTACGGTACACATGGCACTACGGATATCATGGCCTGAGTCAACCGGAGGCAATGGGAAGTAACCACCTTTGACGCGCGGACGGTGGCCTTTGTTGCCATCAGCCAGCTCTGAACCTGAGTTCCAGGCGGCTTCGCCATCGTTGACTTTAAAGAAGGAACCCGCCATATCGGTATGGAAACGAACGTCATCGAACATAAAGAACTCTGGTTCAGGGCCAAACAGCACCGTATCGGCAATGCCCGTCGACTTTAAGTACTCTTCAGCGCGCAGAGCGATAGAGCGTGGATCACGGTCATAGCCTTGCATGGTGCTTGTTTCGATAATGTTGCAACGTATATTCAGGGTACTTTCTTCAAAGAAAGGATCCATCACCGCGGTCTCGGCATCTGGCATCAGGATCATGTCGGAGTCATTAATGCCTTTCCAGCCCATGATGGAGGAGCCATCAAACATTTTGCCGTCTTCAAAGAAGTCCTCTGAGATCTGGCTGACCGGAATGGTCACATGCTGCTCTTTACCTTTGGTATCGGTAAACCGCAAGTCCACAAATTTAACGTCATTCTCTTCAATCAACTTCATTACAGAAGCAGCCATATGTTCCTCCATTGGTTCCATCGGAAATTTAATCTTGTCGCACCTCAATATGCCAGATACATGCCATTCTACTAAATGCAATAAAATCAGCGGGATAACCTTTGGCTATTTGTCGGAATGCATCGTTTTGCACTTGTTTGGTGCGTAAAATGTCGATCATGGTGCACTCAAGCCTAGCACAATCCGGGCTGATAGATCCTGGTGCAAGGGCTCCCTGGGATAAAAAGTACGACTTTATTTCTTCTTTGCCGAGAAACAGAGTAGAATATGCGCCCTTATTTAAAGAGTTTTATGTTTGCCTGGTGGTCACAGCTACGGTCACAGGGTGCCACAGAGGAAAGTACACAATGAGCGTTACCGCTACCGATATTCAAAAATTACGCAACGTTGCGATTATTGCGCACGTTGACCATGGTAAAACCACGCTGGTCGATAAATTACTGCAACAGTCTGGTACCTTTGATGAGCGTGCCAAGCTGCAAGAGCGGGTGATGGACTCCAACGATCAGGAAAAAGAGCGTGGTATTACCATTCTGGCTAAAAATACCTCTGTTCGTTGGAATGGTTACCATATCAATATTTTGGATACGCCAGGACACGCTGATTTCGGTGGCGAAGTAGAGCGGGTCCTTTCCATGGCCGACTCGGTTTTATTGTTGGTTGATGCGGTCGATGGCCCGATGCCACAGACTCGCTTTGTCACGCAAAAAGCTTTTGCTCACGGCTTAAAACCAATTGTGGTGGTGAATAAAATTGACCGCCCCGGCGCCCGGCCAGATTGGGTAGTGGATCAGGTGTTCGATTTGTTCGATAACCTGGGTGCAACTGATGAACAGCTCGATTTCCCGATTGTGTATGCATCGGCCTTAAACGGTTGGGCGACACTGGATGCAGACGAGCCGAAAGAAGACATGACCGAGCTGTTTGAGTCGATTGTGAAAAATGTAGCTCCACCGGCTGTAGAACTGAATGGCACCACTCAGCTACAAGTGTCTCAGCTGGATTACTCCAGCTACCTCGGCATCATTGGTATTGGTCGTATCAAGCGTGGTGCATTGAAAGTAAACCAGCAGGTGACCATTATCGGTGCTGATGGCAAGAAGCGTAATGGCAAGGTGGGTCAGGTCTTTGGCTACCTGGGATTGGAACGGATTGATACCACCGAAGCCACGGCGGGCGATATTGTGGCCTTTACCGGGCTGGGTGAACTGAAAATCTCCGATACCATCTGTGCACCAAGCGCGGTTGAGGCGTTACCACCTTTATCTGTGGATGAACCAACGGTGACCATGACCTTCCAAGTGAATACTTCGCCTTTTGCTGGTAAAGAAGGCAAGTTTGTGACGTCGCGCCAGATCCTGGAGCGCTTGCAAAATGAGCTGAAACACAATGTTGCTTTACGGGTAGAAGAAACGGCCGATGGTGATAAATTCCGGGTATCAGGACGTGGTGAGCTGCACCTGGGGGTATTGATTGAAAGCATGCGCCGTGAAGGCTTTGAGTTGGCTGTGTCACGCCCGGAAGTGATCATGAAGACCGTTGATGGCGTGAAGATGGAGCCCTATGAGCAGTTGACCGTGGACTGTGAAGAAGAGCACCAAGGCTCGGTGATGGAGAAAATGGGTGAGCGTAAAGCCGAGATGACCAATATGCAGCCAGATAGCAAAGGCCGTGTGCGGATGGATTTCGTGGTTCCTAGCCGTGGCTTGATTGGCTTTCGTACCGAGTTCATTACCTTAACGTCTGGCACAGGCTTGATGTACCACAGCTTTGATCACTATGGTGAGTTCAAAGGCGGTACCATCGGACTGCGTAACAATGGCGTGATGATTTCTAATGCCATGGGCAAAGCGGCTGGCTACGCGATTTTCTCGTTGCAGGAACGTGGCCGGATGTTTATTGGCCATGCGGAAGATGTCTATGAAGGTCAGATCATCGGTATTCATAGCCGTAGCAATGACTTAACGGTGAACTGCTTAAAAGGTAAGCAGTTGACCAACGTACGTGCGTCAGGTACGGATGAAGCCATTAATTTGGTGCCACCTATCCGTTATACCTTGGAACAGGCGCTGGAGTTCATCGATGATGATGAGTTGGTCGAGGTCACACCTGCCTCCATTCGGATCCGTAAAAAGCACCTGACAGAAAATGAGCGTAAGCGCGCTTCGCGGACAAGCTCTAACTAACCAAGTGTTCGTGAACCAAAGACAAGCCGGCAATTGCCGGCTTTGTTTTATCTGACAACCGCATCGACGATGTCATGCTGTGTATTCTAAGCCATTGCCATGGTTCTTATGTATTGCGATGCCCTAGCTAGTTTGCCATTTTTTTTGCTACTATGGCGCTGGGTAAGCAACGAAAAGGAGAGGTTGAGTGCGGCCCATACCATGGCGAGAATTTCTGAATGCCAGTCCCCGATTTATCAAAGGCTATATTGAACGTTGCCAGCAGGATCAAATCAACCTGATCGGCGGCTACCTGGCCTATATTTCGCTGTTGTCATTGGTGCCCTTTATTGCCGTGATGTTTTCCATGCTCAGTGCTTTCCCAATGTTTGCTGAGTTGCGCCAGAGTATGGAGGCCATGCTTTACGCCAATGTGGTGCCTTCTCGCGGCGACGAGATCCAAGATTACATCAATGAGTTTATCAGCAATACCCGTGGCATGACCGCAGTAGGTATCACGGCTTTGATCGTGGTGGCATTGTTGCTGATCCACAATATTGACAAAACCCTTAACAAAATCTGGCGGGTGACCAAACGACCGCGGCCGGTGATTTCGTTTTCCATTTACTGGATGATATTAACGCTGGGGCCTGTTTTGTTTGGCACCTCTATTGCGGTCAGTTCGTATCTGGTGACCTTGACTAGCTTTGCTGATGATTTTACGCCTGGGCTGGGAAGTTTTTTGTTGGGGCTGGTGCCCTATATCATGTCGCTGGTAGCCTTTTGCATATTGTATCTGGTGGTACCGAATACCAAGGTACGTATTCAGCATGCGTTTTTTGGTGGTTTGCTGGCCATGCTGCTGTTTGAATTGTTGAAGTATGTTTTCGCGCTTTACATTACACATTTCCCCTCTTATCAAGTGATTTATGGCGCTTTGGCGCTGGTGCCCATTTTGTTTGTCTGGGTTTACCTGTGCTGGCTGGTTGTATTGGTTGGTGCTGAGCTGACCGCTTATTTGAAAGAGTGGCAAGGGGACGCAGATGTCGATTGCTGCGAAGAGAAGGAGCCGGTGCCATGAAAGCATTGATTCAGCGGGTGACTTCGGCGGCGGTCCGGGTGGATGGTGATATTATCAGTCAAATTGATGCCGGCATGCTGGTGTTGTTAGGTGTTGAGCAACAGGATAGCGAACTCACCGCTGCGCTGCTGGCGGATAAAGTCTGCAAATACCGATTGTTTGCTGATGAGGCGGGTAAAATGAATTTGAATGTGCAGCAAGTGAAGGGGCAGTTGCTGGTGGTGTCTCAGTTTACTCTGGCTGCAGATACCAACTCCGGCCTGCGACCCAGCTTTTCCTGTGCGGCGGTGCCAGAACAGGCAGAACGGCTGTATCAGCATTTTGTTCATCGTTGTCAGGAGCACCATCTGGCGGTAGCAACCGGCCGCTTTGCAGCCGATATGCAGGTTGAGCTAGTGAATGACGGCCCGGTGACATTTTTACTGCAAACGGATACACGCTAAGTGGCGACTTATAAAATCATCAGCCCGGCTACGCCAGCTGAGTGGCAAGATTATTATCAATTTCGCTGGCAGCAGTTGCGCGCTCCCTGGCAGCAACCGCCAGGCTCTGAGCAAGATGAGTTTGAAAGCAGCGCTATCCATCGGATGATGGTCGATGAGCACCAGCAGGTGCTGGCGGTTGGCCGTTTGCATCAACTGGATGCTCAATCTGGCCAAATTCGTTATATGGCGGTGTCTGAAGCGCATCAGGGCCAGCGGCTCGGGCAGCAAGTGCTGCGTGCGCTGGAGCAACAAGCGCTGCAAGCAGGGCTCTGCCAACTGCTGTTAAACGCTCGTGAGTCGGCGCTGGGTTTTTACCGGAAAATGGGCTATCGGGAGCTATCAGACGCACCATCTCAGTTTGGAATTGTGCACAAGCGAATGGAGAAACGTTTGCGCCTGCCCGGCTCCGCTGAGCAGTGGCAAGGCTGGTGCCGGCAGTTACAACAGAATTGGCATCGGCAGATCCCTTTAAGTGACTTTATGCAACTGAATATTGCCCAGTTTGATGGCACCGAGTTGCGTTGCGAAGCACCGCTACCACCCAACATCAACCTGCACGGTACCATGTTTGCCGGCAGCATTTACAGCCTGGCGACCTTAACTGGCTGGGGCCTGTTGCATTTGCAGCTGCAATCGCTTGAACTTGAAGCTGATTTGGTGCTGGCGGATGCCTCAATTCGTTATCTCAGGCCGGTCAAGCTGCATCCTCAGGCTCGTTGTTCGCTGCTGAATGCGTCGGGCGATCTGCTGGCCTTGCAGCGCAAGCAACATGCCAGTCAGCGGCATCAAGTTGAGATATACAGTGGAGATAAAGTCGCTGCGGTATTTGAAGGCCACTACAAAGCATTAGTCAAAAGGCAGCACGCATGAAAATCATCCTGGTTGGTGTGGGCTGGCTTGGTCAGCAACTGCTTGAACCGCTGCAAGTGGACGGTCACGATGTTATTGCCACCCGGCAGTCGGACGACGGCCTTAGCAGCTTACCGGCTCATGTACAGGGCCTTCGGCTGCGCTTTCCACTGGAACAGCCCGCTTCAGCGGCGTTGAAAGCTTCGTTTAACAATGCGGTGGTGGTTTGTTCTATCCCGCCAGGCTGGCGCAAGCGGCAAGGACAGGGCTATCTGACCAGTTTACACTCACTGGCTGAGCTGATGGTCTCTGCGGGCAGTCAGGCTTGTATCCATCTGAGCTCTACTGGAGTCTATCAAGGCTTGGATGGTGAGGTTACTGAACAGAGCGCTTTGCAACTGAGCGATGCCAAAGCGCAGTTATTGCGGCAAGGCGAACAACGACTGAGCCAGTCAGTACCCTGTTGTACCTTACGCCTTGGTGGTTTAATCGGGCCAGGCCGGCACCCCGGCCGATTTCTTGCGGGCCGTTTGCTGGCTGATCCGGCCGGCGCGGTGAATATGGTGCATAGCATGGATGTGATCATGGCCATACGACTGATTTTACAACAGCAAGCCTGGCCAGCGCTGTTCAATCTTTGTTGTCCAGAGCGCGTATCCCGCCAGCAATTTTATCAGCAGGCTTCGACAGCGTTGCAGTTGGCTGCCCCGATCCCGGGAGAATCTGCAGCATGTTCCCGCCGGGTCCTGGCATCATCTATCTGCCAGCAGCTTGGGTTCAGCTATCGTTACGCCAGCGCACTGGATGCACTCGACCCAGCGGCGACCTACTGATACTTTATGGCTCATTCATCGAGTTGCGCACAGTTTTATCTGTTTAATCGTGCCTTTATCTGAGTTTTATCAGGCTTTTGTCAGGACAGTTGCCCGTGAACTCTGCATACTAACGACCTAGTTTTGCAACTCAGGGTAGAGTTTTCATGCGTAGTCAGTGGTTACTTTTATCGACCATCAGCACTTTGCTTGGCATTGGTGCTGGTGCCTTATTCCTGCTTTTTTCAGAGCACTCCATCCTGTTTTCGCAATCCACGCTGACGCTGAGTCAGTTTTGGTCTACTTTCCTGTTGTGGGCGTTTGTCCTGCTGTTCGTTTCGGCGCTGATATTCAACTTGATCGCATTTATTGAACTGGATTCTGGCAACTCCTGGTTATCGTTATCCAAACGATTTAGACGTGATCAGGATCGCTTCGAGCAGCAGGAGTTTTTTTTCAGCCGTCTGAAGCATTACTTTCAACAACATGGTGAAGTCCAGCGTGCTGCTAACGATGATACTGAAGTTTTATTCTGGTACAGCCCCCGGGGTAAAACTCTGGTTTATTTTCACCCGGATGCAGATTGCATGGTCAGTATGGAGTGTTTACGGGAACGTTTTCAACAAATGCTCAGCACAGACTGTGACCGAGGCATTATTATTAGTTTTCAAGGGTTTACCAGCCAGGAACGGATTTTTGCCCGCGAAGCGGGTATTGAGCTGATTGAGCATCACACCAATCAGCATGATTCAGCGTATGAGGCGCAGTTGGTTTTAAGTTGATGCCCAACGCTGCAATGCTTGGACCATTCGATCGCTTCTAGCCGTACCCTACCGCCTTAAGGTAAAGGCGGCGCTGGCTTGCTCCAGCTCATTGGCTAACCGGGTGACATCCTGGCTGTGAGCCTGAGTACTATCCGCTTTATCTGAACTGGTATGAGCCAGCTGAACGACAACCTCCATCGATTGATTAATTTGCTCACCCTGCTGTAACTGAACGGCCGTGGCTTCAGCAATGCTGGCGTTAATACCATGCATTTGGGTAATGGCGTGGTTAATTTGCTGCAGTGCGGTTAGCAACTGCTGGTTTTCCTGCACGCACTGGCTGGCATCATTATTCCCCTGTTGCACGGCCTGTACCGCTGACGTAGCCACTTTTTGCAGCGCTTCAATCATCTGCTGAATATCATTGGTGGCTTGCTGAGTTCGTCCAGCCAGGGTTCGGACCTCATCGGCCACCACGGCAAAGCCGCGGCCTTGTTCCCCGGCTCTGGCTGCTTCAATCGCCGCATTAAGCGCCAATAGATTGGTTTGCTCAGCAATGCTGCCGATGGTATCGAGAATAGTGCCTATTTGCTCGGTCTGTTGATGCACCTGCTGCATCAGCTCATCGATACCATGCAGCTGGCTGGCAAGGTGCTCGATCCGTTGATTGTTCTGGGCTGAAAGCTCATGCACCCGATCATTGTGTTGCATCCCCTGATTCATTTCTTGCAAGGCTTGCTCTGCCTGGGTGGTGATGTGCTGGCTTTGCTCACTGAGTTGATGTGTACTTGAGTTGATGCTGGCAATGCGATCGGTTTGCTGCAACAGCGACTGACGGATGTCGTCAACATCATGGCCGGAACGTTGAGCGCTTTGGTTGAGCTCGGTAGAGTAACTTTGAATACGCTGTACAAGACTACTCAGTGCTTCAACCAACTGGTTGACATTGGCTGCCAGAGTGCCAAATTCATCCTGGCGTTGAATGGTTAAGCGTGGGCTTAAATCACCCTGAGCCATGATGCTCAGCGCTTCATTGATTTTCGCCAGGGGTTGCAGCATGGCGCGGATGGTCACCCAGGCAATTACCGTAGCTAGTACCACCAGGATCAGTAAAATCACGCCATTTCTGATATTGCCGGATTGAATGGTCCGACTGACGGCTTGCTGCAGCAGACTCACTTGTTCATCAGCCGCTGTTGTGGTTTGTTGCAGTGCCGTCATCATGGCGGCAAACTCCTGTTCAGCAGCTTCCAGCTGTTGCCGGGCCTGTTGCTGCCGGGTTAAACGTTGCTGTTGCAAATTGAGTAAGGTTTGATCAACGGTGACGGCCTGCTCAAGCGCGGCCAGTTGTTGCTGAAAATCTGGCCAGAGCCCTCCGGTATCAATGTCGCTGACCAACTGATCCAGATAATCGATATTGACTTGCATATCACTAAAGGCAAACAGAATATTATCTTCACTGCGTTGTAGCTGAGCGATATCTGTTGCATTGGCGACCTCACGCAAGGTATTAATCAATCCCAATAATTGACCATCGATTCTGCCAGCGGTGCCTTCAATTAACTCCAGGGTATCGGTTTGCGGGATGTTCATGTAAGACAGATCCAGCAACAAAGCGCCAAGCCCATCCAAATCCTGTTCAAGCTCGCTAAAGGTGTCTTGCACTTGCTGCTGACTATTTTCTACCTGCAAGCGGTTTTGAAACATGTTTTGCGCAGACTGTTGATAGAGTTCACGCTGCTGGGCCGCTTGCTGTAAGGATTGTTGCATCTGCTGGTGATCTTGGGTGAGCTGCAGACCTTGAGCTAACAATTGCTGTAGGTGTGCATCGTTATCCTCGAAGCTTTGTTGATGTTGTTGGATCTGAGCCGGTTGCTCGGTGGCAAAGCCCTGAGCGGTGGCATTAGCCATGCGCAGTAAGCGAATTTGGGATTGGTTGCTCAGTTGCTGCGTTGGGATCGCCAGCTCATTTACATTGTGGTTTGATTGCTCAATCGACACAAAACTAAAAAATGCAGAGCCACTGGCAACGACCAGCAACAGGACGATAAAGCCAAACCCAAGAATGATACGGTGCGCAATGGTCAGTGTCATAGTGATGGTCTCAAGCAACTTAGAATTTTAATTATAGCTTGCAGAGAAAATAACAAATGTAGCGCAACTGGTCTAGCCAGATTATGAACAGAGAGGTAAATAGCTGGACACCTTTAAGTACACAAAGGTGTCCAGCCGTGTTTAACAGCTCACTAAGCTATCGGTGGGTAGCAGTTGCGTCAGCTGGCCTGCGGCCAGTAATTGCGCCGTTGCTTTAATATCGGGGGCGAAATAGCGATCTTCAGCGTAGAAGGCGACTTGTTCCCGTAATAGCTGCCGGGCTTGCTCCAATGGAGCCGTGGATTTAAGCGGAGTACGGAAGTCAAGGCCTTGCACCGCCGCCAGATACTCCACCGCCAGCACACCGCGGGTATTATTAGCCATTTGGGCCAGACGGCGTGCGGCAAAGGTCGCCATCGAGACATGATCTTCCTGATTGGCTGAAGTCGGCAGGCTATCAACACTGGCAGGATGGGCCAATGATTTATTTTCTGAAGCCAAGGCAGCGGATGTGACCTGTGCAATCATAAAGCCACTGTTGACGCCGCCATTGTCGACTAAAAATGCCGGTAATTTACTCAGGCTGGCATCAATCAGCAAGGCCATCCGACGCTCTGACAGGGCACCAATTTCGGCGATGGCCAGTGCCAGGTTATCGGCGGCCATGGCGACCGGCTCGGCATGAAAATTACCCCCCGACAAGATGTCGCCTTCATCGGCAAACACCAGCGGATTATCGGTCACGCCATTGGCTTCGGCTTGCAGCACGTCTGCCGCCTGGCGGATCTGAGTTAAGCAGGCCCCCATCACCTGAGGCTGACAGCGCAAACTGTAGGGGTCTTGCACTTTTTCACAGTCTTGGTGCGATGTACCTATTTCAGAGCTATCTTGTAGCAAATGCCGGTAAATTGCCGCTGCATCGATTTGGCCCTGTTGACCACGAATGGCATGAATACGGGCATCAAATGGGGCGCGGCTGCCAAGGGCCGCTTCAACACTTAAGGCACCAATCACGCTGGCCGCTGCAAATAAATCCTCGGCTTTAAACAGACCTTCCAGCGCTAAAGCGGTTGAGACCTGAGTGCCATTTAACAACGCCAGGCCCTCTTTGGCCGCTAATACTACCGGCGTTAGGCCGGCCTGCGCTAATGCCTCTTTGGCAGGTAGAATGTCTCCCCGATAACGCACTTCGCCTTCGCCAATCAGCGGTAGCACCATATGAGCCAGCGGGGCCAGATCACCCGAGGCACCGACAGAGCCCTGAGCAGGAATGCATGGCAAAACACCTTGATTCACCATGGCGAGCATGGCATCAATGATGCTTTGGCGAATACCGGAATAACCACGGGCTAACGAGTTGATTTTTAAAATCATAATCAGCCGGACGGTTTGATCATCCATCAGCTCACCATAGCCAGCGGCATGCGATAACACGATCGAGCGCTGCAGTAGCTCCAGTTGATCCGGGGCAATCTTGGTGTTAGCCAACAAACCAAAGCCGGTATTAATACCATAGACCGTTTTACCGGTGGCCAACACCTCAGCGACGGTGTCTGCCGATGCGGCAATGGCGGGGTAGGCTGAAGTATCCAGTGCTATCGGTTGCTGACTTTGCCATAGCAGGCGTAATTGACTCAGACTTAGCTGGCCAGGTGTTAAAGTGAATGTCTTACTCATAAGTTACTCCTTATCCAGCATCGGTAAATCCAGGCCTTGCTCACGGGCGCAATCTTTGGCAATGTCATAACCGGCATCGGCATGACGCATGACACCGGTACCTGGGTCGTTCCATAAGACTCGACCCAGTCGTTTAGCTGCGGCATCGGTACCATCCGCGACAATGACCACTCCCGAATGCTGGCTGTAGCCCATGCCAACACCACCCCCATGGTGCAGGGAAACCCAGCTGGCCCCACCGGCGGTGTTCAGCAGGGCATTGAGCAGTGGCCAGTCTGAAACGGCGTCGGAGCCATCCAGCATGGCTTCGGTTTCACGATTGGGGCTGGCCACGGAGCCAGAGTCCAGATGATCCCGGCCGATGACAATGGGAGCGCTTAACTCACCGTTTTTCACCATCTCGTTAAACGCCAGCGCAATGCGAGCCCGGTCCTTTAAGCCGATCCAGCAAATACGGGCAGGCAAGCCCTGAAAATGAATTTTCTCTTTGGCCATATCCAGCCAGTGGTGCAAATGCGGGTGATCGGGGATCAGTTCTTTGACCTTTTGATCGGTTTTATAGATATCTTCCGGATCGCCAGATAAAGCGACCCAGCGGAAGGGGCCGACGCCTTCGCAAAACAGCGGCCGGATGTAAGCTGGTACAAAGCCCGGGTAATCAAAGGCATTTTGTACGCCTTCATCTTTGGCCATTTGCCGGATGTTATTGCCGTAATCAACGGCCACGGCGCCCTTGGTTTGCATATCCAATGTCGCCTGCACTTGCACCGCCATCGATTGCTTCGCAGCTTTGACGACCGCTTGCGGATCCTGCTGACGCATATCGGCTGCTTTGGCCATACTCCAGCCCTGAGGCAAGTAGCCATTGAGTGGATCATGCGCCGAGGTTTGATCGGTGACGATATCAGGGATGATGTTGCGTTTTACCAACTCGGCAAAGACATCGGCTGCGTTACCGAGTAAGCCGATCGAGGTTGGCTTGCCACTTTGTTTGGCGGTTTCAAGCAATTCAAGCGCTTGATCGAGGCTGGTGGCTTTCACGTCGACATATCCAGTACGCAAACGGAAATCGATACGGCTCTCATCGACTTCACAAGCGATCATATGGAAACCGGCCATGGTGCCTGCCAGTGGCTGAGCACCGCCCATGCCGCCCAGACCTCCGGTTAGGATCCACTTGTTACTGGCATCGCCGTTAAAGTGTTGCTTAGCCATGGCGACAAAGGTTTCATAGGTGCCTTGCACGATGCCTTGCGAGCCAATGTAGATCCAGGAGCCCGCTGTCATCTGGCCGTACATCATCAGGCCTTTTTTATCCAGCTCGTTAAAGTGCTCCCAGTTGGCCCAGGCCGGTACCAGGTTTGAGTTGGCAATCAAAACCCTAGGTGCATCCGGGTGAGTTGGGAAGACACCCACGGGCTTGCCACTTTGCACCAACAGGGTCTGATCGTCTTCCAGTCGGTCCAGCACCTCAATAATTTTATCGAAACAGGCCCAATCGCGGGCGGCCCGGCCAATGCCGCCATACACCACCAGGGCTTGAGGGTGCTCAGCGACATCCGGATCCAGATTGTTCATCAGCATGCGTTTGGCTGCTTCAGTCAACCAGCTTTTCGCTGTGATCTGGCTGCCATGCGGGGCGCGAATAACGCGAGAGGAATCGAAACGTGGGTCAGACATAGAATACTCCTAACTGCGCTTTTCAGGCGCAAAATTTAAATGACCACCCAGCCGGTAGCGACTACCAGGCGAGGTAAGATAGGCCAGGCTCACGGCGCCATCGCGACTAAAGGTACGACGGGTCAAGCGTAAGCAGGCTTCTGGTTTTTTTAACTGTAGATGCTGGCAGGTAAAGTGATCAGGCAGAATGGCTTCTACCGTGTGCTCAGCTTCCGTGAGTGGGGCAACCTGACTTAAGTACAGGTGCGGCGTAATGTGTGAAAAGTCTTGCTGAATATAGTCTGGGATCTGCTGTGGATTGACGTAGCGCGCTTCCAGTTGCAATGGCAGCTGATCTTCGTAATGCACAATTAGTGAAAAAAACACTTGCTGCTGGTGTTTTAGCCCCAAGGCGGAAGCAATCACCGCAGGGCAGGGAAGTTCGGTCAATTGCAACAATTGTGCGCTGTAGCTATGACCCCGACTTTGAATTTCATCCGCAATGTTGCGAATTTCTAGCAAAGACGATTGTGATTTTAAGGCGGCGACAAAGCTCCCTACCCCCTGAGTACGATACAGGATGCCCTGCTCGGTCAGTTCCTGTAAGGCCCGGCGTGCAGTCATTCGGCTAACGGAAAACTGCTCAGCCAATTCATTTTCTGAGGGCACACGGCTATGCTCAGGCCAGGCGCCGATTTCTATTTGCGTCAGCATATGGTCTTTAATTTCGGCGAATTTTGCCACAGCCATACAGGGTGCTCTCAGAATGAAGTAAGTCTGTTCTATAAAATAGCGACTTTTGGTTGTATATACAAGTTTTGTGGTACACTATTTTAAAGAAAGATAGCTACTGGAGTACACAATGACTGACTTTGATGCGGTTTGGATCAACGCCCGTATTGCCACCATGCAAGCTGATCAAGCGCCCTATGGCGCCATAGAGCAAGGGGCATTAGCGACTAAAGATGGCCGTATTGCCTGGCTGGGGCCACAGGCAGAACTACCGGCTTTTGATGCCACCCGAACGCAGGTGCACGATGTACAGGGGCAATGGCTGCTGCCTGGCTTGATCGATTGCCATACGCACTTAGTGTATGGCGGCAGTCGTGCCAATGAGTTTGAAATGCGCTTGCAAGGTGCCGATTACCAGGCCATTGCCAAGGCCGGCGGCGGCATTCGCTCGACGGTGAAAGCAACGCGTGAGGCTAGTGCTGAGGAGCTACTTGAACTGGCAAAAGCGCGAGTCCGTGCCTTGATGCAGCAAGGCGTCACCAGGCTGGAAATCAAGTCCGGCTATGGCCTTGACCTTGCGACTGAACGGAAAATGCTGCAAGTGGCCCGTCAACTGTCAGAGCTTTACCCGGTGCATATCCACACCACCTTTCTTGGAGCGCATGCGCTTCCCCCTGAGTTTGACGATGCCGATGCCTACATCGATTACCTTTGTCAGACCATGCTACCAACTCTGCATCAGGAAGGCTTGGTGGATGCGGTGGATGTATTTTGTGAAGGCATCGGTTTTAGTGTAGCGCAGAGCAAGCGTTTATTTCAGTGCGCACAGCAGTTGGGGTTGCCGGTCAAAGCCCATGCGGAACAGTTATCCAATCTGGGGGGGAGCGCCCTGGTGGCTGAGTTCGCCGGCTTATCGGCTGACCATATTGAGTTTTTAGACGAAGCTGGCGTACAAGCCATGGCGAAAGCTGGTACGGTGGCCGTGCTATTGCCTGGCGCTTATTACTTCCTGAAAGAAACCCAGCTTCCCCCAGTTGAGCTGTTGCGCCAGTATCAGGTGCCTATGGCGGTGGCGACGGATCTGAATCCCGGCACTTCACCCTTGTGTAACTTGCCGCTGATGCTGAATATGGCTTGTACTTTTTTTGCGTTGACCCCGGAAGAAGCCTTACTCGGGGTGACCCGCCATGCAGCCAGGGCATTAGGTGTGGCCGATAGCGGCACTCTGGCCGTGGGCCAGCAGGCTGACTTTGGTTGTTACGCCATGGCGCAGCCCGCTGAGTTGGCCTATCAGCAAGGCGTGAATCCACTGACACAACTGGTGATTGCCGGTCGGGCCGTTCAACTTTAACTCAAGCTTTACAATATGCATTTACGCGCTATGCTAGGCAGACAAGACGTTCAGGATTAAGCGATTATGCGGTATGTTATCGTTGCCATCATGGCGCTGGCAGCCCACCCGGTAGTGGCTGACAGTGTCATTGTATCTGAAAGTTGGTGGCAATGGTGGCCACTTAGTTTGGTTGTGTTGATCCTGCTTCTGCTGTGGCGTATACGGAGTTTGCAGCAACGGCTGAATCAGGTGGTGGCCACACCGGTTGAACAACAATGGTTGCATGATGAAAGCACCGGTTATCCGAATAAGCAATTGCTGCGGATGCAGTTGCAGCCGTTATTGCAAAACGCTGAAGGCCGCCATTACGCCTTGTTGCTGTTTAAAGTGACCCAGTTTGAACGGATCAATGAAGCTTTGGGCTACCATCACAGTAATATTTTACTGGCTCAACTGGCGCATCGAATTAATCAACGCCTGCAGGACAATAGCGCTTTACTCTGTCTGGAGCAGCGTGAAGACAAGCCGGTCCGGCTATGCCACCTTGGCGGGGTCGACTTTGTTGCCTGGGCCGATATTACTGAACATCCTTATCTGGCTGAACAGCTGAGCAAAGAGATAGAGCAAAACGTGGTGCAACCGTTAGTGTTGCACAGCTGTGCCATGAATTATCAATTGGCCAGCGGCATTGCTTATTACCCTGAGCATGGCAGCCAGCTTAACGAGCTGTTGGATCGTGCCTATCAAGCATTGCAACATCACCGCTTGCAAAGCACGGATAACGCTGTGTTTGATCCTGCATTGCTGCATTACACCGATGAAAAGCTACGGCTGATGGCTGAACTGCGCCAGGCGATAGAGCAGGATGAACTGGTGTTGTATGTGCAGCCACAAATCGATCTTAAGCAACGTCACTTGGTGGCCGCCGAGGTATTGATCCGCTGGAAGCATCCCCGGCTTGGCATGCTGGCACCGGACGACTTTCTGGCATTGGCTGAGCAGTTGGGGGTGATTTACTCGCTGACAGAGTGGGTGCTGGAGCGGGCGATTGCCATGCTGGCGGAATTGCATACGGACTTTCCCAACATGAAAATTGCCGTGAATATTTCATCCAAAGATTTATTGCAGGATGAGCTCTTGGATACCATTCAGCGTTTGCTGAAAGATTATGATGTGAAGCCAGACCGGTTAATACTGGAGCTGACGGAGCGAGCTTTAACGGATGATCCGGTCTCAGCCATCACCATGCTGCAACGATTGAAAAACCTGGGGGTTGAGCTGGCGCTGGATGATTTTGGCACCGGATTTTCATCGTTGTTTCACTTGCGTCAATTGCCGATCAGTCACGTCAAAATTGATTGCAGCTTTATCAACCAGTTGCATAAAAGCGATACGCATATGGCCATCACCGGCGCCATTATTGATATTGCCCGCAACCTTGAGCTGGGGGTAGTGGCTGAAGGCATCGAAGAGTCATTGGTCGAGCAAAAGTTGATCCGCATGGGCTGCACACTAGGGCAGGGTTTTTTCTATTCACGGCCGTTTGAGTTAAAAGGGCTCCAGCCCTGGCTTAGTCAATGGCGGCATCAGCATGAGAATCCGCCACCACCGCCTTCGCTTGCATAAAAGCATCGCATAAGGCAGCCAGAACCTGGCCGCAATGCTGCATGCCAGCATCCTGGCCTGCCGGGTGTCGGGCCGGGGCCGCTTCTGCTAAGTGCAGATAACGACTGCGAGGCAGTAAAGCCAGCTGATAAACATACTGAGTAGCCTGATGCACGCTCAGCCCGGTGCTGGTAAAAGCACTGGCGGGCATCAATTCGATACTGTCGGTATCCAATTCAATGCCGATGGCTCCAGTGGAGTCTGCAACAAAGTCGATGCAGCGATCCAAGGCTTCCTGCCAGCTGATCTGTTGCCGGGTAAACAAAGCCTGCAAGCTGACAAACTCAGCTCCAGCCTGCTGCAATTGAGTTAAACTAGCCTGTGAGTTTTTCAGTTCATGCAGACCCAGCACAAAATAATTGGCCAGCAGTTGCTGTTGCCAGGCATAGCTAAAGCCATTCCCGCTATGGCGACCTTCCAATGGCCTGAAATCTGAATGCGGATCCAGGTTGGCACAATGGACAGCTTGTTCCGTTGCCGTGGCTAAGGCCTTAATCAGTGGGTACGCATTATTATGACCGCCGCCGATCACGATCACATAAAAGCCGGCTTGAAACAGCTGGGCCATCACGGCCTCAACCTGTTGGTCCAGCTCGTTGCAGAGCGCACGTAATTGTTGCAATTGCTCCGGTTGACTGACGTCCAGCTTGCTGGCTTGTTGTTGCAGATCGGCACACTCCACATGGCCAGCCAGTAAAACCGGGCCGATCGGTTGGCTGAACGCATTAGCCTGCAGATTAAGCCAGACAGATAAGAATGCAGACCACCCCTGATCGGCCCCGCCAAGGCCAAGGTTGGCTCGGGGGCCAATGTCTTCAGGGATGCCGAGCAAAGCCACCTTGCAGTGTTGTTGCCGGATAGCCGATAGTGCATCCGCTAATGGCAACTCGGCAGATAAAAACAGCAGCTTGTCGGCCAGTCGCTCTTCCTGAGGGCGGCTTTTGCGCCAGTGAGCGATATCGGCGGATTGATAACGATGCAAGGCCATGCGAATTACTCAATATCCAGTGGATCAGGAGAAAGAATGATCCCGGTATTATCGGCATATAGATGATCATCCGGTAAAAAGGTGACGCCGGCAAAGTTGACGGGTACATCCAATTCACCAAAGCCTTTATCATCGGCACCGACCGGGATCGAGTTGATAGCCTGGATGCCGATATCAAAATCTTCCAGTGCGTCCACATCCCGCACGCTGCCATAGCAGACAATTCCTTCCCAGCCCTGGCTGGCAGCCAGAGCGGCGGTGTCGGCATCAATGAGTGCGCGTCGAGTGGAGCCACCACCATCGATCAGCAATACTTTGCCGACACCAGAATCGGCTAAAGCCTGGCGGATCAGGCCATTGTCTTCAAAGCACTTGACGGTTCGTACCTGACCGCCAAAAGAGCGACGTCCGCCATAATTACTAAACAAAGGCTCGACTACATCGATCATATCAGCATAGAGATCACATAACTCGGACGTGTTGTATTCCATCTGGTGCTCCTGGGAAATACGGAAGGGGTATGCTGACAGTATAACTCCCCTACAGGGCAGCTCAAGTAGTTACTGGACGTTCGCGTTGTATTTTTCTGTGCCTATAGTCGCTTGATGATAGTAAGTTTGGAACAGTTGAAAGCCTGAATTTGACAACTTTAAGCATGCAACTATTATAGAAGAGATTAAGTTTTCTATTATAGGGATATTCTGTGGTGCTTTTTCGATGTGCAGTAGCGGCAATGTTGCTGTCCAAAAGCCCTGTGTTGCATAGCCATGAACTACTGGCCGTCACCACTCCGCTGACTCCTTACCAAACCTTTGAACAAGGTGAGGTTGCCGGAATGAATACCCAGTGGGTACAGAGCTTGCTGGTTGAGGCAGAGTTAACGGCGGAATTTGAGATTTACCCTTGGGCCAGAGCGATGAATATTGCGAAGACTCAGCCTAATGTGCTTATTTATGCCATAGCGCGCATGACAGAGCGCGAAGATGACTTTTATTGGATTGCTCGTATGGCTCAATTTGAACAGGCGTTGATTTCATTGAATGAGCAGCAAGATGAAGTCATGTATAAAATTGAGCAACAACAGCGTATTAGCCTGGCATTACCTCGTGGACATGCCGCAAATGACTTTATCAAAAGCCTGCCGTTTTATGCGTTTATAGATGTATTATACACCGCAACTACCGATGAGGCCTGGCAACTGCTGCTGAACAAGCGGGTGGATGCGGTGGTTGAAAACCCGCAGCTAATGCCTGCCATCGTATCAGCTCTGGGTTTAGCTTTAGGCTCACTCAGTGTCCTAGAGACTATCCCGGGATCCCAGCAAGATGTCTATTTGGCTGCTAGCAAGGGAACTGATCCGGAGGTGGTTCAGCGTTTACAGCAGGCCAACCACACACTCTTTCCAGCAAAGCATTAGAACCTTCATTGTTGTCCTGTGCCCACTAGCCGAATCGGGATCTGTTGCTGCTGAGCAACTTTTTCCTGGTAACTTTGCCAAAGCTCTTGCTGCTGCAAGCACAATTGATGCAAATAATGGCCGCTAAAGATGCCGGTTTGGTGGCCATCATCAAACACGATCCGGACACCATAGTGTCCGGCCGGTTCAAGTTGGCTGATGCCGACTTTGGCTTTGTTCAACACCAGCTTCGGGCTACCATGACCCTGAACTTCAGCCGATGGTGAGTGAACCCGCAAGAACTCAGCGCTTAGGCGGCTTTTCGTACCATCGGCTGAGTAAGCAGTTGGATGTTTGCTTTGCCGATGGCACG
>JAIUMG010000018.1 GCA_022565655.1 Alkalimonas sp. | reverse complement strand
CATTGGGTTTGCCAATTCAAAGTTCGGAGCTTCCAGGAAGTAACCGCCACCTTCAGGCATAAAGAAGATGACATACGCAAACAAGAACAGGAAACCTGCCAGCCCAACCAGATCTTTTACTGTGTAATACGGATGGAATGGGATCGAGTCGATAATGACTTTCTTACCACCTTTGGTGAAGTTGTCATGGAACTCGAACTTACTGATGGCTTCTTCTGGCACCGTACCATCGTTGTCACGTTTGGTATCAATACCATCCGGGTTATTCGAACCAACCTCATGCAGAGCCATGATGTGCAAAAACACCAGAATGACCAAGACCAGCGGCAATGCAATCACGTGCAGCGCAAAGAAACGATTCAGCGTCGCACCGGATATTACGTAGTCACCACGGATCCACAGTGTTAAATCATCACCAATAAACGGAATAACCCCGAAGATGGAAATAATAACCTGAGCGCCCCAGAACGACATCTGGCCCCAAGGCAGCATGTAGCCCATAAAGGCTTCAGCCATCAGTACCAGATAAATCAGCATACCGAAGATCCACAGCAATTCACGTGGTTTCTGGTAAGAACCATACATCATGCCACGTAGCATGTGCAGATAAACCACCACGAAAAATGCCGAAGCCCCGGTGGAATGCATGTAGCGAAGCAACCAACCATATTCGACATCACGCATAATGTATTCAATGGAACGGAAAGCACCTTCAGCGGAAGGCTCGTAATTCATGGTCAGCCAAATACCGGTTAGAATTTGGTTCACCAGCACCACAATGGCCAAGGAGCCAAAGAAGTACCAAAAGTTAAAGTTTTTTGGTGCTGGGTACTGCGTCATGTGGATTTTCATTTTCTCCACAACCGGCAGACGATACTCGATCCAGTTCATCAAGCTTTTCATCAGGCAGTCTCCTCGTCTTCACCAACTAAGATGGTGAACTCTTCAGTAAACATATACGGAGGAACGACCAGATTGGTCGGTGCTGGTACGTTCTGGAATACCCGGCCAGCAATATCGAAACGCGATCCATGACAAGGGCAGAAGAAACCGGAACGGACACCTTCAGCTTGTGCAGCAAACTCATTCGGCATGTAGGTGGGTGAACAGCCAAAGTGTGTACAAATGCCTATAGCTACGAAAAACTCAGGACGAATTGAACGATGCCGATTTTGTGCATACACAGGTTGTTGCTGTTCTTCTTTTGATTCAGGATCACGCAGACGATTCTCATGATTCGGCAGCGAATCAATCATCTCTTGTGTACGTTTAACGATCCAAACCGGCTTTCCACGCCACTCTACCCGAATTAGCTGTCCTACTTCCATTTTGCTGACGTCCACAGTCACTGCAGCACCAGCCTGGCGAGCCCGTTCACTTGGGCTCCAGGACGCAATAAAGGGAACAGCGGCTCCAATGGCACCTACCCCACCAACGACTGATGTTGCAATCGTCAGAAAGCGGCGGCGACCATGATCTACAGGCGCGTTGCTCATCCACTCATCTCCACATTAACGCTCAAACACAACTTATTTTAAGCGGCTGTTTACCAGCAAATTATTATAAATGAATAAATATCGACGATCATAATGAAAAGCCACGCTTTACACAAGGATTAACCGCCGCTGAATAGCAATAAAAAACCCGACGCAAGGTCGGGCTTTTGAGGTGTAAATACAGCTTAACGCTTGGAGAACTGTGGACGCTTACGCGCTTTACGCAGACCCACTTTCTTCCGTTCAACCTGACGTGCATCACGAGTCACGAAGCCAGCTTTACGCAGTTCCGGACGCAGGGTTTCGTCAAACTCCATCAGTGCACGGGTGATACCGTGACGGATAGCGCCTGCCTGACCACTGATACCACCACCTTTTACGGTAATGTGCATGTCAAATTTCGAGACCATATCAACCAGCTCTAATGGTTGCATAACCACCATACGAGCCGTTTCACGACCAAAGTACTCAGTGATAGAGCGCTTGTTGATCACGATATTGCCTGAACCAGCTTTTAAAAATACACGGGCCGTTGAGCTTTTACGACGACCAGTTCCATAGTATTGATTCTGTGCCATGAGATGCTCCGATTAGATGTCTAAAACTTGCGGTTGCTGAGCAGCATGTTGATGCTCTGCGCCTGCATATACTTTTAACTTACGGAACATAGCACGACCCAGCGGGCCTTTTGGCAACATTCCCTTGATGGCTTTTTCCAGCACCATCTCAGGTTTTTTCGCCAACAACTTTTCAAAGTTGATTTCTTTGATGCCACCCGGGAAGCCACTGTGAGAATAATACATCTTATTCTTAGCTTTATTACCGGTTACCGTCACTTTGTCCGCATTGACGACGATGATGTAATCACCAGTATCGACATGAGGCGTGTACTCAGGCTTATGCTTGCCACGTAAGCGAGCGGCGATTTCAGTTGAGATACGTCCCAGAGTTTTACCGGCAGCATCCACAACATACCAGTCACGTTGGACGCTTTCTGGTTTAGCAGTAAAAGTTTTCATTTATAGTTTCCAAAACTTACATAGTTACAACGGATACGCGCAGGGCTATTGCGCTGTATCGTGACCGTACCCCTTCGAGTACAAGCGTTGCCTGGCTAAAGGGCAACAAGGCTGTAACGTAGGCCGGGCGCGGATTATAATGCATTCAAATCAAAAGATCAGCATTTCTGCTCAAAAAATATCAATTTTTTACCAAGGTCGGCACCTTTATGGCAGATGCGGCTGCGCCAGGTAGTCGTGCGACTGCATTTCCCGCAACCGGCTGATGCAGCGTTTAAATTCAAAGCTCAGTAACCCGCCTTGATACAATTGCTCGAGTTCAGTTTCAGCTGACAGAATTAAGGTGACATTGCGCTCGTAGAACTCGTCGACCAAAGCAATGAAGCGCCTCGCTACATCATCGTTGTGCTGCCCCATTTGCTTAACACCCGATATCAGCGCCGTATGGTAACAACGACTCAGCTCCATATAATCGTACTGACTCCGAGCGGTTTCACACAATTCACTGAAAGCAAACCACACCACACCATCCGCTTCATGGCGGGCCTGGATATGGCGATTGGCCACCTCTATCGCCACATCGTGCTGCCGCGGCTCATCCGATAAGGCATGGAAATACTCCGCCAGATTGATTTCCGCCTGCTCATCCAGTGGCGCATGATAAATTTCGGCCTGTTCCAGAGTACGTAACCGGTAATCAATGCCGCTATCCACATTGACAACCTCTGTGTGCTTTTTGATCAACTCAATGGCTGGCAAAAAGCGAGCACGCTGCAAGCCATTGCGGTACAAACCGTCGGGTTCGATATTGGATGTTGCGACTAAAGTGATGCCGCGGGCAAACAAGGCCTGCATCAAGGTACCCAGCAACATCGCATCGGTAATATCAGACACAAAGAACTCATCGAAACAAATGATATCAGCTTCATCTTTAAAACGATCCGCCACGATCTCTAAAGGATTGGCTTGGTTTTTTAAGGTCTTTAGCTCTTCATGCACTCGATGCATGAAACGATGAAAATGGATCCGTAATTTGCGCTGAAAGGGCAGGCACTCGTAAAACGTGTCGACTAAATAGGTTTTACCGCGCCCCACTCCGCCCCAAAAATACAAGCCCTTGGCCGGTGGCACAGGGGCTGATTTCTTAAGCAGTCGCTTCAGCAAGCCAGGCTTGGCCTTGGACGGTTCGAGTAAATCGGTATAGAGCCGCTGCAAATGACGCACGGCCTCTGCTTGCGCTTCATCAGGCTGGAAATCATCCCGCAGCAAATCTTGTTGATATTTTTCCTGAGGTGACAGCATTGTTATATACTTGAAATAAGGCCATTCAGCCGCAATTAATGGTAAGGTGCTATCTTAACATGCCTTACCACTGTAACTAAAAAAATCAGTTACACTTCATATAAATTATTTGATTTGATGTCGATGCAGGAGCTGTTATGACAATTACAATGACCCTAGTCTGGTTAGCAGTTGGTTTTATTGGAGGTGGCCTGCTGGGCTGGTGGTTAGCTTTGCGTCAGCATAATCAACATCAGCTGCAGCAAGAGCTGGCCGAAACAAAGGAACAATTAAAAAAATACCGGGCTGATGTTTCCAACCATCTGGAAACCACCAATCAGCTGATTACACAACTACAAGACAATTACGGCAAAATTGCCAATCATTTACAGCAAAGCAAGATGGAGCTTGTTGAGAAGCCAATGCTTGAAAAGTCTCCTGATGAGAAGCTTTCTTACTTGTCTTCAGATACCGCCAGTCACATCCGCGAATCTCTGCATCAGTTGGATGAGAAAAAACCAACCTATTCGCAATCCTATGAGCAACCGCGGGATTATGCTGGCCAAAGCAGTGGTTTATTTAAAGAAGATCAGAAAAAATCTGCACAAAAAGAAGTCAGTTCCGCCCATAAAGATTAGGCCATGTTGAACTTTTTTTCGCGCTGAGTATCTTTATCTTCATTCTGAATCATGTATACCAACGCCCTGATGCATTGACGCCGATATACTCGTAATGTCAATGCAGCAGGCTATATGCTCAGTATGTTTGAAGGAGATGTTCATTTATGAAACCTGCGGTTATGTCCATCACCAGTTTGATTGCTGCGCTCTGCCTGACTATCGGACTGGCTCAAGCTAATATCCCTTTAATTCAAGCCAGTGAGGGTGACATGCCAACACTGGCCCCGATGCTGGAACAGGCCACGCCAGCCGTGGTTAATATTTCCGTACAAGGCAGCCGAGAGGTTCGCCAACGCATGCCTGATGCTTTTCGCCACTTTTTTGGGCCTCGTGTGCCTGGCGAGTTTCGCGAAGAACGCCCCTTCAGAGGGCTAGGTTCGGGCGTCATTATTCATGCTGAACAAGGCTACATTGTCACCAATGCTCATGTGATCCGTGATGCCAGTGATATTGTGATCAACCTGCAAGATGGCCGAACCTACAAAGCCAAAAAGTTAGGTGAAGACCCAGAAAGCGATATCGCCCTGTTGCAGATTGAAGCGGACAACCTGGTGGCCTTGCCGCTTGGAAACTCTGATGAACTTCGGGTCGGCGACTTTGCCATTGCCATTGGCAACCCGTTTGGTTTGGGCCAAACAGTCACTTCGGGGATTGTCAGTGCTTTGGGCAGGGGCAACCTGGGCTTGGAAGGGTATGAAGACTTTATTCAGACCGATGCTGCCATCAATAGCGGTAACTCAGGTGGTGCCTTGGTGAATTTACGTGGCGAGCTGATTGGCATTAATACTGCTATCCTCGGGCCCCATGGCGGCAATGTCGGTATCGGTTTCGCCATTCCATCCAACATGATGAAGAGCCTGATCGATCAAATGATCGAGTTTGGTGAAATTCGCCGGGGTAGCTTGGGCATTCGTGGTATTGATGTCTCCTCTGAGCTGACTGAAGCGATGAACTTACCCGTCAGCCAAGGCGCTTTTGTCAATGAGGTACTGCCAAATTCAGCCGCTGAAGAGGCAGGGTTGCAATCGGGTGATGTCATTGTTGGCATGAATGGCAATCGCATCATCAATTTCCGCGAATTGCGCGCTAAGATTGCCACCCTCGGTGCCGGGCGGGATGTCCGCTTGTCGGTATTGCGTGATGGCAAGACGCTGGATATCGACGTTACTTTAGGTCGGGCCGAACATACGCAGGTTGCCGCCAATGTCATCCACCCCATGCTGGAGGGTGCGACTTTACTGAATGACCAAACTCAAGATGGTAAAGCCGGCGTCCTGATCAGCGAACTGGAACGCGGTGCCCCGGCAGCACGTTTAGGGCTGGAAAAAGACGACGTCATCATCGGTGTGAACCGACAACGTGTGCATAACCTGGCAGAGCTGAGAAAATCATTGCAGGAACAGCGTGGTGTCATTGCCCTGAATATCCAGCGCGGTAACCAAACCCTGTATGTGCTGATCCGCTAATCGTCATAACAAACAAAGCAGTAGTCGCTTTCTGGCTACTGCTTTAATGCAATTGATGTTATGCTTAGGCCATTCGGAATCAGCTAGTCAGACGCCCGTGCTTAAGATTATTTTCTTTGTGTTACGAAGTATCGCTTATGGCCTGGCGCTCGCGCTGGTTTTACTGCTGTTTTTCCCACAGTACATCAATTTTCAACTGCCCAGCCCTACGTTAACGGAAGAGCAGCAAAAGCAATCCCCAGTCTCTTATGCTCGTGCAGTTCGAATGGCTGCCCCTTCAGTGGTCAATGTATATACCCGTACCACCATTAATCACCCGCGCTCGCTAAGAACCCGGACGGTGGAGCGACAAGAGCTTGGCTCTGGTGTCATCATGAGCGCACAAGGTTACATTTTAACCAATCACCATGTTGTTTACGGTGCGGATCACATTGAAGTCGCGTTGCAAGATGGCCGCTGGCTGGAAGCAGTATTGATTGGCCAGGATGAGCTAACCGATTTAGCTTTATTGTATGTCGAAGCAGATAACCTGCCAGCGATACCTCAGGATCCCCAGATTGACCCTCAGGTGGGTGATGTTGTATTGGCGATTGGTAATCCACTGAATTTAGGCCAAACCGTCACGCAAGGTATCATCAGTGCCAATGGCAATGATGGCCTGAGCTCACGCGGTTATTTTGACTTTATGCGGATGGATGCTGCCATTAACGCTGGCAACTCCGGCGGAGCTTTGGTCAATAGCAATGGCACCCTGGTGGGTATTAATGCAGCCACCTTCCAGCGTCAGAGCCAGGATGTACAAGGTATTTTCTTTGCGGTGCCATACAAATTGGCTCATCGCGTGATGGAGAAACTCATTCAGCACGGGCGGGTGCTCAGAGGGCATTTAGGGGTATCTGGCGACCCTGTCATCAATGCAGCGGGTGATCGTTTAATATCAACCGGGCAGCCTCTGTATGGCGTATTACTAACGTCTATAAGCCCCTACAGCCCAGCTGCGGAAGCAGGGTTGCAGGTGAATGATATCTTGCTGGAGATCGATGGAAACCGCTTTACCAGCACGCAGCACGCTCTCAATATGATTGCAGAAACGCCCCCGGATACAACGGTCAAGCTCACCATTAAACGTAACAACGAGCGCATGGTGATACCCACCTTAATCCGCGAATTACGCAACTAAGGCGGTATCCAGCTAGCTGAATGCATTAGCCAGTGCGTTTAATGGTTGCTCCAAGCCCCATCAGTTTATCTTCAATGCGCTCATAGCCACGATCAATGTGATAAATCCGATCAACCACCGTGGTTCCTTCTGCGACCAGGCCCGCAATCACCAGACTGGCTGACGCACGCAAATCAGTGGCCATGACCTGGGCCGCCGTCAGCTGCTCGGTGTGCTGACACACGGCTGTATTGCCTTCGAGCTGGATACGAGCACCCATCCGTTGCAATTCAGGGACGTGCATAAATCGATTCTCAAAAATGGTCTCTGTCACGGTACCAACGCCTTGAGCGACCACATTCAATACAGTAAATTGCGCTTGCATATCAGTAGGAAAGCCTGGGTGAGGCACTGTTTTGACTTGCACCGCTTTTAAGGTTCTACCGGTCATATTCAACCGGATCCAGTCTTCCCCCGTACTGATATCCGCTCCGGCTTCACGTAACTTATCCAGCACCACTTCCAGCTCGCTAGGCTGAGCATTAAGGCAGGTTACGTCACCACCAGTGACGGCTGCAGCCACCAGAAAGGTTCCGGTTTCAATACGATCAGGCAGCACGCGATAGCGGCCGCCCTGCAGGCATCGAACCCCTTCAATACGAATGGTATCAGTACCTGCACCAGTAATTTTGGCGCCTAAGGTATTCAGAAAATGCGCTAAGTCCGTCACTTCAGGCTCACGGGCGGCATTTTCTATCACCGTCACTCCATCAGCCAATACCGCTGCTGCCATCAGGTTTTCCGTGCCAGTCACACTCACCATATCCATCACAATATGGGCAGCCTTTAAACGGCTGGCTTTGGCTTTAATATAGCCATTTTCAACCGTGATATCAGCGCCCATTTTGCGTAAGCCGTCAATGTGCAAATTAACGGGGCGGGCACCAATGGCACAGCCGCCTGGCAAAGACACTTCGGCCTGACCAAAACGGCTCAGCAAAGGCCCTAAAGCCAGAATGGAAGCTCGCATGGTCTTGACCAAATCATACGAAGCGACCTGGCTGTGGATCGAGCTTGCATTTATGGTGACGCTGCTGCCATCACGTTGAACGGTGGCACCGAATAAGCAGAGCAACTTAAAGGTGGTATCAATATCTTTCAGTTCTGGCACGTTATCAATGATAACTTCGCCTTCCGATAAAATACTGGCAAATAAAATAGGTAAGGCTGCGTTCTTGGCACCGGAAATGGTTACCTCGCCACGTAGTTCAGCACCACCGGTCACTAAGAATTGTTGCATAGGTTTTTACATCGATGAGTTAAGTAGTTTTTCTCTACGCCATTGCTCTGGTGTAAAGGTACGAATAGAAACGGCATGAATACTGCCATCCTGAATTGCCGCCATCAAAGGGCTATAAATCATTTGTTGCTGCTTGACACGGCTGACATCAGCAAAGCAATCACCCACGGCGGTCACCGAATAGTGAGAACCGTCTGCGCTGACTTTGACGTCAGACAGCTGCAATTGTTCCTGTAAAAGCTGTTCGATTTGTTGAATATCCATGAATTACTCTGTTGTATCACTGATTGGCAGTAATGGAAGTACATCCGTTACTTCGGCCAATGAGCGTAATTGAGAAGGTACATGCTGCAATTGAACCACCAAGCCCCCTTGTCTGGCAAGCGCTAATTGTTTTAAAAGCCAGGCAAGGCCAGCCGTATCGATCGAGCTTAGTTGATTAAAATCAAATACAACCTGACCAGACATCCGGCTTAATAGCTTAAAAGGCCAGTAAGCCAGCAGACTGGTTCTATCGAGCGTACCACTAAAAACCAGTCGTTGTTGCTCTTGTTCAATACGCAGCACCCATTAGTCTCCTTCTGCAGGTTCAGCCGGTTCGATGGGGGCCTTGGCCCGCTCTTGCAACAATTCAGTCACCCGGCTTAACCCTTGCTGACGGATCATGCCAGCCAGCTCTGCCCGTTTACTATCCAGTAAAGAGATGCCTTCAGCCACCATATCAAACACCTGCCAATACTCAGAGTCTCTTGGGCGGCGTAGCTTAAACTCAATGACAATATCCGGTTTACCAGGATCGATCACTCGGGCTCTGACCGTGGCAATCTGACGATTTCCAACATCCTGGCCGGGCTGAATAATGACTTGCTGATCGCGATACAAAGTCAAGGTGCCGGCATAGGTGGCGATCATGTATTCCTGAAAAGCGACTACAAACGCATCACGCTCTTCTTCGGTGGTATTGCGAATATGGTTGCCAATCACCCGAAATGCAGCATAACGCACATCAATGTAGGGTAATAGTTCTTCATTCACCATGGTGCGCATCAACTCAGGGTTCTCAAGAATATTATCTTTTTCCGCAGCCAAACGTGTAAAGGCCTGATCCGCTACCACCGATACCATTTCATAAGGGTCAGTAAATTTTTGCACCTCGCCAGCCGTTACAGAAAGCGAAAGAACCAAGCTGAGGGCCGCTGTCATCTGACTAAATAATTTAAATAGTTTCATCATTAATCCCGATTAAATAAAAACTGGCCGATTAACTCTTCCAGCACCATGGCTGAGCGAGTGTCTTCAATCATATCGCCATCTTTGAGGATATGAACGGTTTCGTCAATAAAGCCTGGCTGGATACCAAGGTACTGTTCACCCAGCAAGCCAGAGGTTAAAATTACCACCGAGCTGGTTTCAGGAAAATTATCATACTGCCGACTAATCTCAAGACGAACTCTCGGTGTGTAGTAGTTTTTATCCAGCTCAATCGCCGCCACCCGACCAACCACAACACCACCGACTTTGATCGGTGAACGTGCTTTTAGACCACCAATATTTTCGAACTCAGCATAGAGTGTGTATGTATCACCCGAGCCTGCAAAGCCCGTATTGGCCACTTTTAATGCCAGGATCAAAAAAGCACCCACGGCTATGGCCACAAATAACCCGACTAAAATTTCAATTTTCCGTGTGCTCATGTTATCCACCAAACATTAATGCTGTTAATATGAAATCAAATGCCAGAACGGCTAACGATGCCGTCACCACCGTTTCAGTGGTAGCCCGACTGATGCCTTCTGAAGTTGGAATGGCATCAAACCCTTTATGCAATGCAATCCACATCACGATAAAAGCAAATACAATACTTTTAATAATACCATTGAACACATCCTGATACAGGTCAACATTGGCTTGCATCGCTGACCAATAGCCGCCAGCATCCACGCCCAACCAATCGACACCAACCAAATGACCACCGAGAATACCAACGGCAGTAAAAATGATCGCCAACAGCGGCATGCTGATCACCCCAGCCCAGAAACGGGGAGCAATGATACGTCGTAACGGATCGACCGCCATCATTTCCATGCTCGACAACTGCTCAGTGGCTTTCATCAAGCCTATTTCTGCGGTTAAAGCACTGCCTGCACGCCCGGCAAACAGTAATGCGGTGACCACAGGCCCCAGCTCGCGAAGCAAGCTTAACGCCACCAACGGGCCCAGCATTTGCTCGGCACCAAACTTCACCAGCACGGTATAACCTTGCAATGCCAATACCATACCAATAAAGAGACCAGAGACCACGATAATCAGCAGCGATAACACACCGACGACATACAACTGCTTCAACAGTAAAGGGGCACCTTTGCGAAAGCTTGGTTTACCAATGATGGCACCAAGCAGCATCAAGCCAGCCCGGCCTAATCCTGCAATGGTGTGAATCGTGGCCGCTCCCATGCGCTGTAATTGCTTCAACACCATTACAACAACTCCATCAATTCATCGGCGTAAGGTGCCGCTTTATAGTGAAAAGGCACAGCACCATCGGCTTCCCCTTTTAAAAACTGCTGAACCAGCGGCGATTCATGCTGACGCAGTTGCTCTGGCGTCCCTTCACCGATGACATGTTTTTCAGCCACGACATAGACATAATCGGCAATGCTCATCACTTCCGTGACATCGTGCGATACCACCACCGAGGTCAGACCCAACGCATTGTTCAAGGCACGTATCAGCTTGACGACTATACCCATCGAGATGGGGTCCTGCCCGGCAAAAGGCTCATCGTACATAATCAACTGGGGATCCAGTGCGATCGCTCTGGCCAGGGCCGCCCGACGGGCCATCCCACCAGATAGCTCGGCAGGCATTAAATCACGCGCGCCACGCAACCCAACGGCTTCAAGCTTCATCAATACCATGATTTTAATTAAGCTTTCCGGCAACTTTGTGTGCTCGCGGATCGGGAAAGCAACATTATCAAAGACCGACATCTCACTGAACAGTGCGCCACTTTGAAAGAGCATGCTCATGTCTTTGCGGGTCTGATAGAGCTCTGAACGGTTCATCTTAGGAATCGAGCGACCACGAAATAAAATATCTCCGCTATCCGGTTTCAGTTGCCCACCAATCAGTTTCAACAAGGTGGTTTTCCCAATACCGCTCGGGCCCATAATGGCCGTGACCTTTCCTTGAGCCACTGTCATATTCATACGGTCATAAATCAGGTTATCCCCACGACTAAACGACATATTTTGAATATCGACGATAAAATCGGACAATGTATTCTCCATATTGCAGATGAACCGGCTGTTCAGTAAGGCGGGCACTATACCCATGCCCTACGCCCTTTTCAATCAGAGCCAGTTGTCACTCAACCACCAAGTTCTCTATTGTAACAAAATTACCTTTGCATGACCTTCTCATTATTCGTAACAAGTCATTGCAAAAAGTCGAACACCTAAAATGCTATAAATTTTGCTTTTCCGTACAATAAACGGGAAAATAGCCATAACAGACCACCCAAAAGGAATCCGGAGTGTCGCCACTCATTATCGCTGTCGTCTTTGTGCTTGTCGGGCTAATTTTATTGATATGGAGCGCTGACCGTTTTGTGTTCGGGGCATCCTCTATCGCACGAAACCTTAATATTTCACCCATGATTATCGGCCTGACCATTGTCGCTATGGGCTCTTCAGCCCCGGAAATCATGGTGTCAGCCACCGCCGCCTGGCAAGGCCGACTCGATACCTCGGTGGGGAACGCTCTGGGCTCAAACATCACCAATATATTGCTGGTGATCGGAGCTACCGCTCTGTTAAAGCCCATTGCTGTTGCATCCATGACGGTAAAGCGCGAGTTCCCGTTACTCATTTTATGCACCTTGTTAGGGTACCTGTTTTTAGCCGATCAAACCTTAACCAGAGCTGAAGGAAGCATTCTTTTAACTGCTTTTTTACTATTCATTGCTTTAATGGTGTTCTGGGGCCGCAATGTTGCCCCTGATGATCCACTTCTGACTGAATACCAAGCGGAACTGCCCCCCCAAATTACCACCCTCAAGGCCATCTTCTGGCTGACCGCAGGCTTGCTACTTCTGCTGGCCAGCTCGCAGTTACTGGTGAATGGTGCCGTCACGATTGCCAGTTATGCCGGCATGAGTGATTTATTGATCGGTTTAACCATCATCGCCATAGGCACCAGCTTGCCGGAGCTGGCAGCCAGCTTAATTGGCATCCTGAAAGGGGAGGATGATCTGGCCCTTGGCAACATCATTGGCTCAAATATATTTAATATTCTTGCCGTGCTGGGGATTGGTGTCGTCATCGCCCCCGGCAGTATTGATGCTGGTGCAGCAGGCAGAGATAGTTATGTCATGATGGCAGCAACCCTGGCGATCCTGCTGATGAGTTTGCGAATGGGCAAACTTCGACGCATTAACCGGGTCGAAGGCTTACTGCTACTCATGGCCTTTGTTGGCTATCAATTTATGCTATTTAACAGCTTTTAACGCGGGATCAGTCATGACCAACAGTTTTAAAGAGCAAGCTTTACAGGTGTTATCCATTGAAGCGGAAGCAATCGCACAATTATCCCGCTTTATTGATGATGATTTTGAGCGGGCCTGTCAATTAATTCTGGATAGTCCCGGTCGGGTGATTGTCTCTGGTATGGGCAAATCTGGCCATATTGGTAATAAAATTGCGGCAACCTTTGCATCCACCGGTACGCCGGCGTTTTTTGTTCACCCCGGTGAAGCCAGCCATGGTGATCTCGGCATGATCACTAAAGATGATGTAGTGGTTGCTATTTCTAACTCAGGCGAGACCGGTGAGATCCTGACCATTATTCCTGTACTGAAACGGATTGGCGCGCACCTTATCGCCATGAGCGGAAACCCGGCCTCGACGCTGGCCAAGCTGGCTGATGTGCATGTCTGCGTCAAAGTGGATCAGGAAGCCTGTCCGCTCGGTCTGGCACCGACGGCCAGCACCACAGCCACTCTGGCCATGGGCGATGCCATGGCGGTGGCACTGTTGAATGCTCGTGGTTTTTCAGCCAATGACTTTGCATTATCCCATCCAGGAGGCAGCCTGGGCCGACGCTTGCTACTTCGCTTGCAAGATGTCATGCACAGCAACCACGACGTACCGGTTGTCCTGACAACCGCCTCCATCAAAGAAGCTCTGCTGGAAATGTCCGCCAAAGGCCTTGGCATGACCGCCATCGTGGATGAGTCCGGCCAGCTGCAAGGTGTCTTCACCGATGGCGATTTACGCCGCATTCTTGATCAACGCTATGATATCCATGACACAGCCATTACCATGGTGATGACGCCCAATTGCATTACGGCAACCCCGGAAACCTTAGCTGCTGAAGCATTGAAAATGATGGAGCAACGCAAAATTAATGGCCTCATTATTGTTGATGAACAGAAAAAACCGATTGGCGCTATGAATATGCACGACTTACTCAAAGCAGGAGTTCTTTAATGCAGAGTTTGTTTCAACAATGCTATCAGACCGTACCCAATGCACTGTGGCAACAGGCTCAGCATATTCGGCTGTTGATTTGTGATGTGGACGGCGTTTTTTCTGATGGCCGTATTTACCTGGGGAATCACGGCGAAGAATTAAAAGCCTTCCATACCCGTGATGGTTATGGCATCAAAGCGTTACGTAAAGCAGGTGTTGAGGTTGCAGTCATTACCGGCCGTTCATCTGACATCGTGCAGCAACGGATGCAGTCTCTGACCATCCCCTACATTTATCAGGGGCAAGAGCAAAAAGTACCGGCCTACACAGAGCTACTAACCCGTCTGGCGCTTCAGCCTGAGCAAGTCGCCTACATTGGTGATGATTTAAGTGACTGGGACGTGATGCAGCATGTCGGTCTGAGCATTGCGGTCAAGGATGCACACCCTTACCTTCGGCTGCACGCAGGCTATGTCACCAGCTGTTTAGGGGGGTACGGCGCCGTCAGGGAGGTAGCCGACCTCTTGCTGATGAGCCGTGATTCTTTTCTCCAGTTTGATGGCAGCAGCTCATGAAAAACTGGCAACAGATTAGTATTGTATTGTTATTGCTGGTTGCAGCCGTCAGCTACTGGTGGCACTCTTCGTCTGATGACAGTACCTCCATTACCACGGAGCGGGAACTGATCCCGGATTTTATCGCCGAACAGTTAACCCGAACCGTTTACGATGAAGATGGTCAGTTGAGTGAGCTGATGCAGGCAGAGCGCATGGAGCATTATGAATGGCTGGGTTTTACTCAATTAGAGAAGCCCGTATTTACCTTGCTTGACAGAGCTCATAACCTGACATGGCAAGCTTCCAGCTTATCGGCTGTGTTGTACCCAAATGACAAATTAATTCTGGATGGAGAAGTGCTTTTACAAAACCTGGCTGCTGACGACTTAATTGATCGAGTGCAAACCTCGTATCTTGAAATGTCGCTACCATCGGAGCAACTATCTACCGACGAAGAAGTCACAATCTTTGGTTCTGGCTTTTTCATTCATGGCCTGGGCATGCAAGCCAACCTGAACGAGCAGACGCTTTTCATCCCGCATCATATACGGACGGAATACAAGCATGATTAAATTAGTCACCCTGGCCACAGCGCTGCTGATCAGCGCCACAACTTTGGCAACACAACCGGACTTTCAACAACCTTTATCCATTGATTCAGATACGTCTTTTGGTGATATCCAAACGTCAACGCTGATCTATGAGCACAATGTGATCGTGCAGCAAGGGAGTCTTAAAATACTGGCAGACAGACTGGAAATTGATGGCTCAGCCGGTGAAGGCGCTGAAATTTTTATCGCCACCGGCACTCCGGCAACTTACAGCCAGATGATGGAAGATGGCTCGCTGGTTGAAGCCAAAGCGAACGAGATCCGTTTTGAGCGCGCCGACCGAGTGTTAACCATGACAGGCGACGCCGAGCTCAAGCAACGTGGCAGCCTGGTTCGTGCTACCCTGGTTCGCTATAACATCGAAACACAGCAATTAAATGCTGAACGTGGTGAAGATGAAAGTGGCCGGGTCAGAACCGTGTTTGAGCCAAGCCAGAGCGACCCTAAAAAGAATGCAACCAAAGAGAACCAACAACCATGACGTTGAAAGCATCTCATTTAGCCAAAAGCTACAAAGGTCGCCATGTGGTCAAGGATGTCAGTTTGGAAGTGAATGCCGGACAAATTGTTGGCTTACTAGGTCCCAATGGAGCCGGTAAGACCACCACCTTTTACATGATTGTTGGCCTGGTGCCTTGTGATAAAGGCACCATCATGCTGAACAATAACGATGTCACCGACCAGCCGATCCATCAACGGGCCCGGCTGGGTATTGGCTACCTGCCACAAGAAAGTTCTATTTTCCGAAAGTTGACCGTACGGGATAACCTGTTAGCGATACTGCAAACCCGGAAAGAACTCTCCTCCGCACAGCAGGAAGAGACCGCCGACGATCTACTGGAAGAGTTTCATATTGCTCATATTAGCCAGAGCCTTGGCATGAGTTTGTCTGGGGGCGAGCGCCGTCGGGTAGAAATTGCCAGAGCCTTAGCGGCCGATCCCGACTTCGTGCTACTGGATGAACCCTTCGCTGGTGTTGATCCAATCTCCGTACTGGATATCAAAAAAATCATTCAGCACCTTAGCCAACGGGGGATTGGAGTATTGATCACCGATCACAATGTCAGGGAAACCCTTGATGTTTGTGAAACGGCCTATATTGTTAGTCATGGGGAACTGATTGCGAAAGGCTCACCGGCTGATGTACTTGCGAACCAGCATGTCAGGGATGTATACCTTGGTGAGCAATTCAGGCTATAGTTATAGCATCAGGCTTTGTTTTCTTATGCAGGAGCACCGTACATACCAATGAAGCCATCTTTACAACTTCGTCTTGGCCAGCAACTCACCATGACTCCTCAGCTGCAACAAGCCATTCGGCTATTGCAGTTGTCGACCATTGAGTTACAACAAGAGATCCAGGAGGCGCTGGATGCCAACCCCTTGCTGGAGTCTGAAGACGATTACGATCAGCTGAACGGTAACAATGACTCGCAAGAGGCTGACTCCATGCAGCAGCAGGATCCACCTGAGCAATCAGCCCCAGACGCAGCCAGCTCCGATGATGACTATGAAGAACCTGACACTGGGGAGGCCATGACCAGCCAGGACATCAGTGAAGATCTGCCACTGGATAACCACTGGGATGACTTGGTCAGCGCTGCACCTGTGGCCTCTGCCGGTTACAATGGTGAGGATGATACCGCTTATCAGGGGGAAACCTCCGAAACCCTGCAAAGTTACTTACGCTGGCAGATGGAGCTGACTCCGTTTTCAGATACTGACCGGGCCATCGCTGAAATCATTATTGAAGCCATTGATGAGGCAGGTTTTCTGACTATTGAGTGTGAAGAGATCCTTGAGTCACTGGGTTTAGACGACATTGAAGCCGATGAAGTGGAAGCCGTGATCAAACGGATCCAGCTGTTCGATCCCATAGGGGTAGGTTCGCGTAATGTGCGAGAGTCTTTGCTGGTCCAATTGCGCCAATTCCCTGAAAACACCCCTTACCTCGCCGCCGCCCGTCAGCTGATTAGCGAGTATGCAGATTTATTAGCCAATCGCGACTTTCGAACCTTGATGAAAGTGACTAGACTCAAAGAAGACGAGTTGCGTGATGCCATGAAGCTGATCCACAGCCTGAACCCACGGCCTGGTACCACGGTGATTCGGGAAGAACAAAGCTATGTCATCCCGGATGTCTCTGTCAAAAAAGTGAAAGGTCGTTGGTTGGTTGAACTTAATCCGGATTCGATGCCCAAAATTCGTATCAATCAACACTATGCAGCCATGTCTCGTACGGCAAAAAATACCGCAGATAGCCAGTTTATCCGCTCGCATCTGCAAGAGGCAAAATGGTTTTTAAAAAGTATTGAAAGCAGAAATGAGACCTTGCTGAAAGTCGCCAATTGCATCGTTCAGCAACAACAGGGTTTCTTTGAGCATGGTGAAGAGGCGATGAAGCCGATGGTACTCAATGATGTTGCAGAAATGGTAGGCATGCATGAATCCACCATTTCCAGGGTCACCACCCAAAAATACATGCACACCCCGCGTGGTATTTTTGAGTTAAAGTACTTTTTTTCCAGCCATGTCAGTACAGAAAATGGTGGTGAATGCTCGTCCACAGCAATTCGAGCTTTGATCAAAAAGTTAGTCGCGGCGGAAAACCCGGCAAAACCATTAAGCGACAGCAAAATGGTGGACATACTGTCGGATCAGGGCATCAATGTTGCCCGCAGAACCATTGCCAAGTACCGTGAGGCGTTGCTTATTCCGCCGTCTAACCAGCGCAAAACCTTACTGTAAGTACTTAAATAGAAGGAAACAGGCTATGCAAATCAATCTTACTGGTCGTCACGTTGAAATCACCGAAGCTTTAAAAGACTATGTAGACAATAAGTTTGCCAAACTAGAGCGTCACTTTGAGCACATTAACAATGTACATGTGGTGCTAAACGTGGAAAAATTGCAACAGATTGCAGAAGCCAAGCTCAACCTGAACGGGGGTGAAGTTTTTGCCGTATCCGAAAGCGCAAATATGTACGCCGCCATTGACCAGTTAATCGATAAACTGGACCGGCAAGTCATTAAACATAAAGAGAAACTGGCCCGACATTAATTATAATGACTACTTTAAGTTCTATGCTATCCGAGGACTGCACCAAGAGTGCAGTTCTTTTTAACAGCAAAAAGCGCATTCTCGAGTACATTGCTGAGCTTGCCCATCAGCAATTACCAGAGACCTCTGAGTACGTGATCCTTGAGTCTTTGATGACCAGGGAGCGGCTAGGCTCTACCGGCATTGGCGGTGGTATTGCGATCCCACATGGCAAACTCAAAGATGTCGAGCAGCCGGTGCTTATCTTTGTGGTTAGCAAAGATCCGATTCAGTTCGATGCCATTGACAACCAAGCGGTAGATATTTTCTGTGCCATCCTGATCCCAGAAAACCAGTGCCAGACGCACTTAAATACGCTAGCCTCAATTGCGCGGCTGTTATCAAAGAAAGAGCTGACACGAAAAATTCGACATGCCGAATCTGACGCATCCCTCTATCAAATCCTGCTGGATGCGCAAAACGAAACGGAGCGTTAAATGAAGCTTTTGGTCGTCAGTGGTCGCTCAGGGTCTGGAAAGTCGGTTGCCTTGCGGGTACTGGAAGACCTGGGCTATTACTGCGTTGACAATATTCCGGTAAACCTGCTGCCTACGCTGGCCAATGCTGTCATGGGCAAGTATGAACGGGTCGCTATCAGTATTGATGTCCGAAACTTGCCGGAAGACCCCGACGAGCTGGCAGAAATTCTGTCTTATCTGCCGCGAAAAGTCACACTCACTATTCTTTACCTGGACGCCGATCACAATAGCCTGATTAAACGCTTTAGCGAGACTCGCCGTATGCATCCGTTGTCGCACCAGGCCATGTCATTGGATGAAGCGATACAACGTGAACAACAATTACTGGATCCTATCGCCAGCCGGGCTGATCTCTATATCGACACCACCGAACTTAATGTGTATCAGCTGGCTGAGCAGCTTCGCGAACGCATCCTTGGGCAAAAATCAGGCCGACTGGTCATTCTATTTGAGTCATTTGGCTTTAAATATGGCATTCCGAAAGATGCAGATTTTGTCTTCGATGCCCGCTTTTTGCCTAACCCGCACTGGGAACCAGAGCTCAAACCCTTTACCGGACTGGATCAGCCCGTTAAAGAGTATTTAGCCAGCCAGACTGTCGTCCAAGATTACACCGCACAAATTGACAAGTTCATTAGCAACTGGCTGTCTCAGCTGGAAAAAAATAACCGCAGCTACCTGACCATTGCCATTGGCTGTACCGGTGGTCAACACCGCTCAGTGTTTATGGTGGAAAGTCTGGCAGCCAGCTTCCGTAAACAACGCGATGATATTCAGACTCGTCATCGTGAATTGGTGCGTCACCATGGCCACAAAGTGTAGCGCTGAAGTCACTATCATCAATCAGCTCGGGTTGCACGCCAGGCCAGCCGCTAAGCTAGCTCAGTTGTGTCAGCAGTTCAATAGTCATATTGAACTCAGGTTACAAGAGCGTAATGCGGATGCCAGCAGTGTGCTGGCATTACTGATGCTGGCCAGTGGCAAGGGAAAGTCAGTCGAGGTGATTGCAGAGGGTGACGATGCCGAAGCCGCGTTAAAAGCCGTGGTTCAGCTGATCGCCAGTGGCTTTGAAGAGAGCTAGCTCCTTAAAGCCCGCATATACACTCATCTGAGTACGGCAGGGAGGCTGGAGCTACTTACTCCACCACCTGCCATTGAGATTCTCGTATGCCGCAGGGGGAATTGAGATTACTTTACTTTGAGCTCTGCTTTAGGCTCTGTCACCAACTGCAGCACAAAGGCATACTCTTCTGCAATTTCCGCCATGCGGGCGAAGCGCCCAGAG
>JAIUMG010000017.1 GCA_022565655.1 Alkalimonas sp. | reverse complement strand
CATGCCGCGATAGTTGCTTTGGATCAAAGATACCATGTTGCCGTCTTTATCGGCGGTGGTTAAATAGATGGTATCGCCTTCATACAGGTGCGGGTTACCGGCATCGACCCGCTGCGCCGCCCGTTCACCAATTAATTTAGCCCGCTCACGGCCATAGGCTTCAGAAATAAGACCCGCAATCGGCTGCTTGCTGAAATCGCTATCGGCATAAAACTTAGCCCTGTCTTCAAAGGCCAGCTTTTTGGCTTCGACCATGGTGTGAATACTATCGGCGGAATTAAAACCCATTGCGGCTAAATCGAAATTTTTCAGAATTTGCAGCATTTGCAAGGCGGCAATGCCTTGGCCATTGGGGGGTAACTCCCACAGTTCATAGCCTTTGTACTCAGCCGATACAGGCTCGACCCAGCTGGAACTGTGTTGATCAAAATCCTGATAGCGCAGGTAGCCGCCATTTTCACGCATAAAGGCGTCCATGGCTTTGGTCAGCTCGCCACGGTAAAAAGCATCGCGGCCATCTGTGGCTAAAGCCCGGTAGGTGGCACCCAGCGCCGGGTTTTTAAAAATCTGGCCTTTTTGTGGTGCTTTGCCATCGATGGTAAAAGTACCCACGAAGTCGCCGGGCTGTGGGCTTAACAGCGGCACACTGCGGTTCCAGTAATAAGCAATCAGCTCAGTGACCGGAAAGCCTTGCTCCGCGTAATCAATACTAGGCTGTAAAATTTGCTGCATCGGCAAGGCGCCAAATTTTTCATGCAGTTCAAACCAGCCGTCAATAGCTCCCGGTACACTGATCGGCAGCATGCCATGCGGTGGTAAATCGGTGCGGCCCATGCGCTCCAGTTCGCCAGCAACATGTTCATAACTCAAACCAAGCGGCGAGCGGCCAGAAGCATTTAAACCATACAATTGTTCGGTCTTGGCATCCCAGACAATGGCGTATAAATCACCACCGATACCATTGCCAGTCGGCTCCATTAAACCCAAGGCCGCATTGGCAGCGATAGCGGCATCTATGGCATTGCCACCTTGCTTCATCACATCCAGCGCAATTTGAGTCGCCAATGGATGGCTGGTAGCGGCCATGGCATGTTGAGCAATAACCTCCGAGCGGCTGGCAAAGTCGTGGCCGGTAATGCGGTCGTATGCTAAGGCGGTGCAGCACAGTAAACCAAGTGCTGAGACGGCAAGGTGAGTAGCTTTCATGGAGGGAACTCTTATTATTGTAGTGTGGTTAAAAGTTAACCTAGTTTATCGGCTGAGGCCAGTAGCGCTCGACCAATTGAGGTGTAAATCGGTTCAATGCATGGCTTTATCTAGAGGTAAGTCTTAACCTCCCGTGGCTGTTTTGTTATATTATCACTATTGCAAACCAGCCTGAACACGACCATGAGTAACCCGTCACCGTTGAATATTTCCGCTTTATTTCGCTTCATTGAACAGTTGCAAGGCGATAGGCCTTGGGGAAAGATGCTGGATGCTGGCACCGGCGTGAAATCATTGCAGTGGATTAGCACTCTAGAAACAGAAAGTTGGGCCGCTGTCACGGCCTCGGAACGCATGGCGCAGCAATCCAGACTCGACTATCCCAAGCCGATGCGCTCAGACGATCGTTTGGTGGTGGGCAATTGGATGGATGAAAAACTACTGGCCGGTGAGCAGTTCGATACCGTGCTACTGGATTATTTTATTGGCGCCATCGATGGTTTTGCCCCTTACTGGCAGGATCAGGTGTTGCCGCGTATTCGTCAGCATTTAAAACCTGATGGTCGGCTGTACATTACCGCGCTAGAGCCTTACGTTCCTTTGTACCGCAACAACGAGGTCGATCAGTTTGTCACCGAGCTGGGGCGGCTGCGCGATGCTTGCCTGTTGCTGGCGCAAGAGCGGCCCTACCGCGAGTACCCGGCTGAATGGACCTTGCGCCAACTGGAGCGAAGCGGCTATCAGGTACACAGCTGCAAGCATTTTGGTATCCGCTATGGTGAGCGCTTTTTGCGCAGCCAGTTGGGTATGTGCCGACAACGAGCGCAGCGTTTTGGCAACCCTGCCCTGACACAGTCGATGCTGCAACATGTCGATGCGGTGCAGCAGCGCGGCGAAGCTCTGCTTGCCAAGCACGGCGCTCTGGCCAGCGGGCATGACTACGTCATCTCTGCCAGCATTTCTGAATAAGCGGCATCGCTCCGCTGCAGGCCCTAGAGCTTGTTCATCCCCAAATTCATGATCCTTGTGCTATGGTTATGCTTGCAAACTTAAAGGATGCACTTTCAATCCAACACCAAGGAGCTTGTTATGCCCCTCACCATCTTTGCTTTATTGCTAAGCACCTCGACCATGTCGCCTGGAACCGGCACACTGTGGCTGGATGGCGAAGCCCATTCGGTTGAAGTGACCAGTTGTGGTGTGGATACTGAAACGGCGGGTGCAAAGGGTACTTTATCTGATGGCAGTAGCGTCTCAGTGATGCTGCAACGCTGGCCTGGCATGCATGCCTTATCAGTGACTTACGATAACGCCCAGTGGGTGCATCGTGGTGCTGAGGGCAGTGAAGAAGCACCGAAGCTAAAGCGCTGGGTTGAAGACGGTGTGCTTGACGCATCCGGCACGGTCGCGGTGTTCCCTCCGATCCGCCAAGACAGCATGGACGTGCGCTTTGAGGGGCGCTGCCCCGGCTAAAGCAGGCAGCGCCTGACTTTACTGGTTGTGCTGCTCTAATGCTGCACGTTGCTCTGAGCTTAGCGGCATGGCTTTCTGGCTCTGGTAATCAAAGCGCACCAGGGCGGCCCGGCCCTCGGCACAGCAGTGGCCTTGCTGCCAGGCTTGCTGCGTCACTTCAAACGAACTGTTGCCAATGCGGCTGATCCAGCTGCGAACTTCCACCTCGTCACCATAATGCAGTTGTGCTTTAAAATCTATGGCGATGCTGGCTACGATCAAAGGCCAGCGCTGTAGATCCAACTCCGGGCTAAAAATCTGAAAAATAGGCGTACGGCAGGCTTCAAACCAGACCGCGACCACGGTATTGTTAATATGTCCTAACGCATCCGTTTCAGAAAAACGGGGCTGTATCATTTCTGTAAACATAACAAGAGTGTCCAATGACTGATTTTATTGAGGTGTACGATGATGCGCTAAGCCGCGACTTTTGCCAACAGCTGATCGCCGACTTTGAGCAAAGCGCTCATACCCAACCTGGCCGCACCGGTGGCGGCGTGGATACCAGCAAAAAAATAAGTACCGATTTGTATTTAAACGATCATGCCGTCTATCAAAAACAACTGTCGACCATTGTGGAGGCCACCGCCAGCTGTGCAGAGCAGTACTTTCGAAAGCATCATTTTGCTTTAATTGGCCCAATCGCTTTGACCATCCGCCATCCAGCAACCGGTCAGCCAGTGGCATTGACACACGATAACTTTGCCGAGCTTGGTAGCGATAAAGTGGCTGATTACATGCGAGCGCTGTTTCGTATTGGTGCGGTGCAAATGCAGAAGTACGATGCCGGCAAAGGCAATTACAACTACTGGCACTCTGAGGTCTACCCACAGCCACCGCATAATGAAGCGCTTCACCGGGCTTTGTTGTTTATGTTTTACTTGAATGATGTGGAGGAGGGCGGCCAGACCGAGTTTTACTACCAGAACAAAGCCATTCAGCCCAAGGCGGGCCGGATGGTAATTGCGCCGGCTTATTTCACCCATACCCACCGTGGCTGTATTCCTGTTTCCAACGATAAGTACATTTTAACCAGCTGGATTTTATTTCAGCGGGCCGAGCAGTTGTATGGCGCACCGCGTTAAACTCATCCTTCTTCACACCAGCGGCAAACATAAGCGAGCAGCAGGTCGTTTATGTTTGCCGATGCAATTATAAAACTATATCACAATTCAATTGACAATCATTATCATTTGCAACTAAGATCCCGCCCCAAGTAAAACAACAACCGCGATTGCGCTACGCATTGCTTACCGAAGAATTATGTCTGGATTTAAGGGGATCTCCATGTCTGCAAATAAAAGCTTCATGCTGAGTAAATTAGCTATGGCGTTGGCCGTAAGTGCCATGCCGTTAACCACTCTGGCTGCAAACAGCCTAGATACAACAGATGATGGCGATGCCCGCCGCTCTGTCAGTCCAACCATCGAAGTGATCCGCATTAAAGGCGATCAGTTAAGTCATGCGCAGATCGAAACGGGTACGGTAACCTTGATCAGTCGTCAGCAAATTGATGCTATACAACCATTGTCGACTGAGGATGTGTTGCGCCGGGTACCGGGCATTAACATCAAGGGCGAGGAAGAAACCTCGATTGTTGCCAACTTTGGTTTGCGTGGCTTATCGGCCAGTGAATCCAAATCGTTGCTGTTGGAAGATGGGGTGCCGGTGGCACCAGGTCTGTTTATTGGCAATGACCGCTACTTCAACCCGCGTATTCAGCGCGTGGATCAAGTCGAAATTTTAAAAGGCTCCGCCTCGTTGCGTTATGGCCCATCCACCATTGGTGGCGTAGTCAACTACATTACTAAAACACCGGATGACGGTGTGCAACTGTCAGGTCGCGTTGGCTCGTTCAATATGCGTGAAGCCAGCATTGAAGCTGGTGGCCGTAACGCCTCCGGTGATGCCTATGCTGGTGTGGTCGCTACGCATGCAAAAAGCGATGGCTTTATGGATAAAGGCTATGAGATGAGCGATGTGATGGTGAAAGCTGGCACCGCCATTGGTGACAACCAGCGCGTTGGCGTAAAGTTCTCATACCATGAGAATGATGCCAATATCTCGTATCGTGGCTTGTTGTTGGGTGATTACCTTGCTGGTGAACGTTACAACCCGGCCGCTGATGATTGGTATGTCCAAGACAGAAAAGCCTTTGATCTGAACCATGAACTGACCATCAGTGACAACATGACGCTAAAAACGCTGTTCTATTGGAGTGATGTCAGTCGCGATTATTGGCGTTACAACGTCGATACCGCTGCTTCAAATGAAGCAGGGCGCTGGATCTATACCGACGATTTAACTGGCAACAACCGCAGCTTTGAACGCTTTGGCGTGGAAACTCGTTTGTCTTTGGCGCATACCCTTGGTGATATGGCTGCCGATACTGAATTTGGTTTTCGGGTGATGAGTGAAGAGTCGAATGATACCCGGATCCGTGCAACTCGTGAGCAAGACCGCACCGGGACCAATGATCGCCATCGTGTTGATTCGGCCGATAGCATTGCCGCTTATGTGCAAAGCCGTATTGAGCTAACCGAGCAGTTGGCCGTAACGCCTGGGGTACGTGTTGAGTCATACGATCAGAAACGGGTGTTCTTAACTCAGGAAAACGCCACGGCTAAAACCAGCAATACCGAGTTTCTCCCCGGGGTTGGGGCGACTTATGAGCTGACGTCATCTGCTCAGCTGTATGGCGGTGTGTATCGAGCATTTTCGCCTGCGACGAATGGGGTGGCGCTGGATGGCCTGACTGATCAAAACCTGGATGGTGAGCGTTCGACCAATTACGAGATTGGTGTTCGTGGCAGTGACGGACGGCTGAGCTATGAAGTGGCAGCTTTCTACATGGATTTTAGCAACCAAGTAGTGACAGGCAATAGCGATCCGAATTTATCGCGCTCAAATGCTGGGAAAACCGAGCATACTGGGGTGGAGTTTGCTTTTGCTTACGACTTTGGGGCTGGCTTTGGCCTGGATACCAACGTCACCTGGATCCCAACATCGAAGTTCACCACTGGCGATAACAAAGACAATCGCCTGCCTTATGCACCAAAATTTATGGCCAATCTTGGTTTAAATTATCGTGTGGATAATTTGCAAGCCGCCCTGACTGCGCACCATCGTGGTGAGCAATACGGTGACCCAAGCAATCAGATTGAGCTGCCTACTGGTGCTGCCGGCGGTATCTGGGGTGGTTTGCTGCCTGCCTATACTGTGCTTGATTTAACGGCTCAGTACCGCATTTACGATGGTTTCACGGTGTTTGGCGCGGTGAAAAACCTGACCGACAAGCAGTACATTGCTGGCTTACGGCAGGGGATCTATGTGGGGCCGGAGCGTTCGTTCGAAGTAGGCTTCCGCTACCATTTCTAAAGCCTGTTGGTTGCTGCTGATGCAGTGGCCACACCCTCAGCCTGATCAACCCAAGCCCGGCTATTGTTGCCGGGCTTTTTATGCTTCTGTTGCCAATAAAGTGCGTAAATGAGAATTAATATCATTTGCTGTTGATCTTAATAGTGATAATCATTATCATTTGTATCGCGCTTTCGGTGTCCCTTTTGTGGCACCGTACATAACAACAGGAGAGACGAATGAAAACCTTCCACCGCAGCGCTGTTGCTGCCTTTATTGCATCTGCGATACAGCTGCCAGCTCAGGCTGGCGTGATGTTGGATATGCCAGAATACGATGGTGAAGTCATCGTGGTGACCGCGACCGGTTATGAGCAAATGCTCATTGAGGCACCTGCCAGTATCAGCGTGATTACGCGTGAAGAGCTTGAGCGCAAGCGTTTTGCCAGTATTGCTGAAGCATTAACGGATGTAGAAGGGATTGATATCGGCCAAGGGGTGGATAAAACCGGCGGTTTGAGTATCAGTATTCGCGGCATGCCCAGCAGCTATACCTTAATTTTGATCGATGGCCGCCGTCAGAATGCGGCGGGTAATGTGACTCCGAATGGATTTGGCGGAACCTCAACCAGTTTTATGCCGCCATTGGCCGCCATTGAACGGATTGAAGTGATCCGCAGCCCTATGTCTACTCTGTATGGCTCTGACGCCATGGGCGGCGTGGTAAATATCATTACCCGCAAGGTTGGCCAGCAATGGGCTGGGGCAGTGAGCTTTAATAACACCCTGCAGCAGCACAGCGAGTTTGGCAACAGCAATGGTATGAACGTCTACCTGAACGGTCCTCTGGTTGAGGAGCAGCTTGGTTTGGTATTACGTGGCAGTGTGCTGAACCGGGCGGCGGCGAACATTCGTTACCTTGATCAAGAAGGCGAAGAAATTGTGCCATGGATGGGAGCGAACCCGGTTAAGGCCGAGATCTACAATCTGGGAGCCAAGCTGAACTGGCAGATTTCAGATGATCAATTGCTCAGCTTTGATCAGGACCATGTTTGGCAAACCTATGATAACAGTCAGGGTCAAATGGGCACCTTAGGCCCAAGAGGGTATGGGCCGGAACAAAAATACAACCGCCAGCAAAGTACCCTGGCTTATCAGGGCCATTTTGATTTTGGTGTGCTGGATGCCAGCCTGATGAAAAATGTCACTGAAACCATCGGTCGTATTATCCCGCCTGGTATTGAAGGTGCTGGTGGCCCCCGAACCCTGGAATCCGACAATACCATTGCGGATCTGAAGTGGGTCACCATACTGGGAGATCATCAGCTCTCTGTGGGTGGTCAGTGGTGGCAAGCTGAAATGATAGATGCCGTTGCTCCTGCGCCTTTTAAACAAACCATGCAGTCTGTTTTTATCGAGGACAACTGGCGGTTGCATGATGACTTTTCATTAACCCTGGGGGGGCGTTATGATCATCATGATGCTTTTGGCAGCCAATTCAGCCCACGATTATACGGTGTGTGGAACCTGACTGAACGCTGGACCATCAAAGGCGGCGTTAGTCAGGGCTACAAAACACCCAGCATTGAGATGTTGACTGATGGTATTTATGGGTTTGGCCGGCAAGGCACCTGGCCTTTTGTTGGTAACCCCGACTTACAGCCAGAAGCCAGTACCACTTCAGAGCTGAATGTGTTTTATGTAGCCGATAGCGGCCTGACCGCCAGTGCCGGTGTCTTTATCAACCGCTTTAGCGATAAACTGGCGCGTGGGACTGCCAGACCAAACTGTACCTTCCCAGGCAATGAAGGCGTGGCAGGTTGCATTGATGTGGGCGACTGGCCAGCGATAGCCGAGTTTGGCCAGACCATCAATGTCGATAAAGCTGAAACGCGAGGCGGGGAGGTCTCGGTGCGGATCCCATTGGCAGAGCAATGGTCCTGGTTATTGAATTACACCTACACAGATAGCGAACAAAAAAGTGGGGCTAGCCAAGGCTTGCCGCTAACCAATACCCCGAAGCATATGCTGAACTCCAATCTGCGTTGGCAGTTTACTGAACAGGCCAATGTTTGGTTATCAAGCGAGTTCCGTTCAAGTCGTTATCGTGGAGCTGGTGCTGCCTTTGATGCCTTGGGTGACTTTAAAGCCTATCACCTGAGTCATCTTGGAGCCAGTTACCAGCTTTCAGAGTTGGTGACCCTCAATGCTGTGGTGTACAACCTGCTGGATCAAGATTTCCTGCAGTATACACCTTACGCCAATCCGACCGCTGCCAACCCAGATAACATCAGTTACAGCAATCGTTATCCGATCAACCAGGAAGGCCGTCGCTTGTGGTTGTCGGCCACTATCCAGTTTTAAGGGTGTTGGATGAAATCGAATCCTAGCCCCTTTAATCTGCAGCGTCTGATGCGGACGCTGCATACCTATAGCGCCATGTGGGTGTTATTGCTGCTGCTGTTTTTTTCAGTCACTGGCATCACCCTGAATCATCCTGACTGGCAAAGCCGCTGGGGCAGTTATCAGCGAGTTGAGTTGGTGGCACTGCCGGCATCACTGCAGTTAGCGAAGTGGCCGGAACCTCCGCTGGAACAGGCCTTGTATACCGGCGATCTCCGCCGTTGGTTGCAACAAGACTTTCAGCTGAAGGCAACGGATTGGCACTATCAGTACGACGAGGCCGATGAGCTGCTGGAGCTGGGATTTAAGCGTCCGGCAGGTTACGCCATGGTGCTGGTGGATTTTGCGGCCAGTGAGGTCGAAATAGAGCAGTCGTTTGCCGGTTATCTGGCGTTAGCCAATGATTTACATAAAGGGCGGGATAGCGGTGTTATGTGGTCATGGTTGATTGATGTTACCGCCATCAGTTGCCTGTTATTCAGCCTGACCGGGTTCTATCTGTTACTGAAAAATAAAACGCAAAAGTCACTGGGCAATAGCCTGGCTCTGCTTGGTGGCATCGGCGCCTTACTGATTTACATGGCGTCATTGCATTAATCTCAAAGGAGTTCGTATGAAAACAACAATAGGCTCTGCCTTGGTTGGTTTGGTGTGGCTGGCCAGCTTACCGGCTCAGGCCCAGCAGCAGGTCGAGATATCACTGGAGTTGCCCGTGATAGAAACCGCCCAGTATTACCGGCCTTATGTGGCCGTTTGGATTGAAGACGAAGCGCAGCAGCCGGTACGACTGATTGCGCTGTGGCGCAAAGAGCCCGATTGGTTAAAAGATATTCGACGCTTCTGGCGCAAAATTGGCCGTAGTGACACTGAGCTGGTGGACGCCAGAACAGGAGCCACTCGCACACCAGGTCGCTATCAGCTCAGCTGGGATGGGCTCGATGACTCGGGGCAGCCAGTCCCGGCGGGTCAGTATACCGTTTTGGTTGAAGCTTCACGTGAGCAAGGAGGGCGCAGTTTGCAGCGCCAAACCATCCAATGGGGTGGCAATGCTCAGCAGTATACGCAAGACGCGATGCCTGAGCTGGGTGAACTTAAAATTACCTTAAACTAAACAGAGAGTAGAATGATGAAAAAATTGATGTTCAGTGCGCTATTGGCGCTATGCAGTGCTTCCGTTTGTGCCCATACTTTATGGGTGTTACCCAGCCATTTTGTTTTGTCTGCTGAAGACAGCTGGATTTCAGTGGATGTGTCGGCGGCGAATATGACGTTTGTCGCTGACCGCGGCGTGAACCCAGACAACCTGGCTATTGTATTCCCTGATGGTGAGCGACATGACTTTGCACAGAGTTATCATGGCAAACGGAAGTCGCAAGCTGATCACCAATTGACCATGAATGGTACCTATCGGGTGGAACTGGCCGGGCCGGCGCGTTACTTCACTTTTTTTCAGGAGGATGGGCAGCGTCGGCGCATCATGGCCAATAAAAAAGAGCGCCTTGCTCAGTTACCGGATGATGCGACAGATGTAGTCACCACCCGCAGCCGGGGACGAGCATTAAGCTTTATCAGTGTAAATGCCCCTAACCAGACTGCACTTGCTTTGAGCAATGAAGGCCTGGAGTTGAAGCTGTTAACTCACCCTGCTGATGTTGTGGCCACCGAGCCAGTGCGCTGGCAGTTTGTGTTGGACGGGGAGCCGGTAGCCGATGTACGGGTTGAGTTATCAAGAGAAGGGGAATTGTACCGGGATGATGCTGGCCGGGAGTTGCTCAGCTCTGATGGCAATGGCTATCTGAGCTTTACCCCGCAGGTTCCAGGCCGCTATGTGTTGGAGGCCAGCTTGCAGCAAGACAGCCAGGATCCTTTAGCCGATCGCATTCGTGAATCACTGACCTTAACATTTGAGGCGGCTCTGCCTTAATAAATGCCACTGCTGAAACCGCAGGGAAGTGGTTTCAGGTTGATGAATTACGGTATGGTAAAATCATTTTCAGGTGAGGGATATCATCTTCCAGGTAGGGCTCGCTGGCCGACTGGAAACCATGTTGCTCATAAAATTGTTGCAAGTAGCACTGGGCTGAAATATGAATATCCATCCGGGGCCAATGCTCTTTGGCTACCGCGATGGTCTTGTCGACCAACACCTGGCCCAGGCCAAGACGGCGTGCGGTTTGCGATACACAAACCCGGCCTACGCCCGGGTAATGATCGAACACCACGCCTGGGGCCAGTACTCTGGAGTAAGCGATGACTTTGTCGCCTTTCTTCAGCAGCACATGTTGAGTTTGAGGGTGGAGATCGCGATCATCCAGTTCAGGGTACGGGCAGTTTTGTTCAACGACAAAGACATCAACCCGTAATTGCAGCATTGCGTAAAGAGTGTAGGTATCTAATTGCTCAAAAGTCAGCACCTGCCATTGCATGCATTCAGGCTCCATTGCGTAGTAGTTTCAGTATTCACTATATCAGATAACAAGGCAGCTAGGCGATAGTTCACGTCACAAGACTATTTCCATAGTTCGCTGACTGGCGTGTTAGGGCTGAACCGATCGGCAACTTGTGCTTGCAACAGCTCGGCGGAGGCCAGTGCATCGGTCACAGCATGATGCGGGCTGTAATCGGGCAGGCCATAACGTCGTCGACTATCCGCCAATCGAATTGAAACCGGTTGCCGACCTAATAGTTTATCCAACAGGCTGGGCGGTTTGCGCCGATGCAGCCGGGCTTCCAGCTCCATGGTATCAATGACTGGGAATTCAATGCTCTCGCCAAGGCGATCCTGCATAGTCGCATCTAAAAAAGGGCGCTCAATGCCACGAAAGTGCACCACGGCTACGCTGCCGGCCATGCAATGAAGCAGCTCATCCAGCATGGTGGTAATATCGGGTGCTGCGGCAATATCGCTATGGGTGATGCCGTGGATCACCACCGACGACTCCGTTAAATGGAACTTGGGCTTTAGTAACCAGTGCCTGGCTTTATTGCTGTAGATGCGATCCAGGGTCATCGGCACCACACCAATGCTAAGAATGCCATCCTGCAGCGCATTAAATCCCGTGGTTTCAAAATCGATTGCCAGCAATGGCACGTCCTTGATCGGAGTGTCGGGTGATACCATGCCCGCTTTATAATACTGAGCTAACCTGGGATCCTTTGCCTGTTGAGCCAGTTCGCTAAAGCGCTGTGGCCAGTTGGTTTCAGGTTGATCCCCGGTCAGTGGGTGAGGTTTTGCAAGCTTAGGGCCAAGATGCATCATGTTAGCTGCCCTGATATCGAAATTTCAGGTATTTCTGGGCATTACTCAGTACCTGAAAGGCTTCTTTGAGGTTACGCCGCTCAAAGTCGGATAAATGCTCTGGCGCTACGTTGTTATCAGGTTCTTCACCGGCCTCTAATGCAATTGCTTGATGGCGGATGCGGGTCATGGCAATCACCTCTAACGCATCGCGTATATCTTCTGCCCGTCCAGGCGGGATCAGTTTGACGTTGATGATATGCTTTAAGCGTTGAAATGAGTTTTGTTGCTCGCAGCCTGAAGCCAGCGCATGCACTCGGATCAGGTCAGCCAGTGGGGCGGTCCCCCGGCGTTTAATATTCAGTGAATTATTCTGCCGGCCATCATTTTCCATGACGAAGTCTTTAAAGAACCCCAGTGGGGGTGTACGTTGCAAGGCATTGCGTGCCATGGATGCCAAAAAGCGCTTACTTTTGCTGGCATGCTTTACCATCTCTTTGTTTAACTGTTCGGCCCATTCCAGCTTGCCCCAAACGCCAGCCAGATCAAAGAAAATGGAGCTGTGCAGCAAACGCTCCGGGCTGGGGTTATCAATCCAATCACGAAAGTATTGCTGCCAGACATGCAGCGGCTGCCGCCATTTCGGGTTGGTGGCCATAATCTCGCCGGTGCAATAAGTGTAACCGCAGGCCGCTAGCCCGTCGCAGACAAACTGTGCCAGTTGCTTGAAGTAGGCATCGTGCTGCTTGGCATCAAAGTCATTATGCAGGATCAGCGCATTGTCCTGATCGGTGACAATCAACTGTTCTTCTCGTGCCATAGAGCCTAGTGCTAAAAAGCAATAAGGTACCGGAGGGGGGCCAAGCTGCTCTTCTGCCAGCTCCAGCAGTCGTTGTTTGAAGCTACGACCAATGACGGCCATGGCACTGCCAATCATGTGGGAGTTGGCATCTTCATTGACCATACGCACAAAGCAGGCTTTGACATCCTGACTGAGCGCTTCTAACTCAGCCACACTGTGTTGCCGAAAAATGCTGCTCACAACAAAGAGGCTATTCTTTGATTCGTAGCGAATAATATCGGATATGGCAATGACCCCAATGGGGCGGCCTTGTTTCATCACAGGCAGGTGATGCACATTATGGCGCAGCATCAGCAGCATGGCTTCAAAAATAAATTGATGATGCTGAATGGTCACCAATTCACTGGTCATGATATCGCCGATGGGGGTGTCAAAGGCCAAGCCAGGTGCCACCAGGCGGTTACGAATATCGCGATCGGTAATGATGCCAGCCATCAGGTTGATCTTGCCATCCCGATTGGCTTCTGCCTGAGTTTCTGGTTGCAGCACCAAGAGCGAAGACACCGACTCGTTTTGCATCATGATAGCCGCATCGCGAGCCGAGGCATCGATAGTCAGCGTGACCGGCTCACGGCCAATCAAGGCATCTACTTTCGAGATCATCAGCTCATTGGCATCGGACTGTCGTTGTGATTTGTCTTTTCGCCGTTCTTCATCGCTCACCATCACATAGTCTGCGAATACATCATGGCTATCAAACAACTCGTCAAACAGCGTGGCTGGGATCAGGTACAGTAAAGAATCTTCCAGTGCGGTGGCCGGAAAACGTACTTTTTTACTTCGGAGCAGCCCTTGCTCAGCAAAAATACCGCCTTCGCTTAAGCGATTGTATAACTCACCATTGCGGCGATAGGTTTCCACTGCACCACTACGGATCAGGTAGAGGGCATCTAAAGGCTGGTCAAAGGTTAAAATGGGGGTGCCTGCTTTGAAGTAACTGATTTCAATCTGGCTGGCGACCTCAACCTGAGTCTCTTCAGGCAACTCTTGAAAAGGCGAGTGCCTTTTTAAAAACTCCAGAATCTCAATCTGCTCAATTTGCATCATAGCTCGCGGCTTCTATTGATCGTGCTGGGTTGAAATCAACATTAGGCGTTAGGAGTAGGGGCGCAATGATGCGCCCCTTGAATCCAGTCACTATATTTAGACGCAATCATGCGTCCAACATCAGGCTTTACCTGGTCTGGGCTCGCTCATCAAGCCTTTGACCACTGAGACACAGGCAACCAATAACACGATGGTAAACGGGAAGCCGGTGGATACGGCCATAGCTTGCAAGGCAACTAAGCCGCCACCCAGGATCAGTGCGATAGCGACTAAGCCCTCAAAGGTACACCAAAACACCCGTTGTGGTGTAGGGGCATCCACCTTACCGCCAGCAGCGATGGTATCAATCACCAAGGAGCCTGAATCCGATGAGGTGATAAAAAACACCACCACCAGAATGATAGCAATAAATGAGGTAATCTGTGCCCAGGGCAAGAAATCCAGCATGCTGAACAATTGCAGGGGTAAATCAGCGTTGGCGGCTGCTTCATAGCCTTTATCTACCACCTGGCGAATAGCGGTGCTGCCAAATACCGTCATCCACAATACGCAAGCCAGTGATGGGATCAACAACACAGACACTAAGAACTCCCGTACGCTGCGGCCACGTGATACCCGGGCGATAAACATGCCAACAAACGGTGACCAGGAGATCCACCAGGCCCAGTAGAATGCGGTCCAGCCTTGCGAGAAGTTGGCATCTTCCCGGCCTACCGGGTTCGCCAGTGCTGGCAAGTGTTGAAAATAGGCCGCCAGGTTGCTAAAAAATCCTGTCATAATCGCGATGGTCGGGCCGGCAATGATGACAAACAACATCAGTATGGCGGCCAGGGTCATATTGATTTCGGATAATCGCTTTACCCCTGCTTCCAGGCCGGCCAGTACCGAGACCAAAGCAATGAGGGTAATACCAATCACCAGCAGCACCTGCATGGCGGCACCTTCCGGCATATCAAACAGGTAATTTAACCCGGCGCTGGCCTGTGATGCGCCTAAACCGAGTGAGGTCGCCAAGCCAAACAAGGTAGCAAAGACCGCTAAAATATCAATGATATGCCCGGGCCAACCCCAGACGCGTTCACCCAGCAGTGGGTAAAACACCGAGCGCATGGTCAGGGGTAAGCCTTTGTTATACGAAAACAGCGCCAAACCTAAAGCCAGAATGGCGTATATAGCCCATGGGTGAAGTGCCCAATGATAAATGGTGGCAGCCATACCCAGCCGCTCTGCCGCTGCAGCATCACCCGCGGCGGCGCCAAGCGGTGCCCAGTCGGTACGCACGCCATCTTCGAAACTGGTGCCCGCATAAGCACTGCTAAAATGCGATAAGGGCTCAGAGACCCCGTAAAACATCAAGCCGATCCCCATACCGGCGGCAAACAGCATCGAGAACCAGCCGAGGTAGCCAAAATCGGGAGTGGCTTCTGTGCCGCCAAGCCTGACCTTGCCAAGTGGTGATACAATAAGCACCAGGCACAGAATGACAAAAATATTGGCAGCTGAAATAAAGAACCAGGCCAGATTGGAGGTTAACCAGCCGCGCATGCTGGAAAAGATTGGCTCCGCCTGACTTTGAAAAGCCATGGTTAACACTACAAAGGCGATGACTGCTAGGCCAGAAATTAAAAATACACGGTTATGAATATCCAGGCCAAAAGGCCCCACTTTAACAACGATATTATCCTGACCGATTTGATAGTCGGTATCGATGGGATTGACCTCACCATCGGGTATCATCGGATCTTTTTTATCGGACATTTGCAGTTCCCCTTTTTCCGAATTAGTGTACTGCGACACACAAGTTTGTGCGGTAAGACAGGGTGGTATGGCATCACACCACCCAGGTTGATTTAGAAGTAATAACCGATATTGATATTAAAGCGTCGCTCGGTCTCATTGCTGTCGCCCGAAGCGGAGCCGCCAACAAAGGGTTGATTGCGAGCGTGCACTAAATCAAAGTAAGTAAAGAAGCCCCCGGCAGCCACTGAGAAACCGGTAACATTCATCCAGGTATCGGCCGTGTTGTCGGATTTATCATGCACCAGGCCATAGTTATTGTAGAACTGCATCCAGGTCACAGGCCCAAACTCTACCGGTAAGCTATAGGCCAGGTTAAATGTGCTGGTTTTGGCTTTGGCTGCAATGCTGTCATAAAAGGCGTAGGCACCTACGGCCATGCGGTCGATGCCGTCGACATTGTAGCGGTACTCGCCGTGTTGCAGTTGCAGGTTCCAACGATCAAAGTGACTATTCAGGTGAACGGCCCAGGCATTGTAATCACCGGCTCGCTCCAGGCCATCATGCAGGCCACCATGCAATGCTGAAACACCAACTTCAGTGGTAAAGCCTTCACTGTGCTCGAAGTGGTAGGCGAAACGCCCAGATAAGGTATTGTACTCGCCCAGGGGTTGGGTCGGGTCATCGTAAATGCCATCTCCAGGTAAACGGAAACCGACCACGTCGTAGGAATAACGATCAGCCCGGCTACCGACATAGCCGTCGACGCCGCCCAGTTCATCGTTTTTAAAGAAGGCTAAATCCACTTGCCAGTTGTCTTTAATGCTGCGCTTAAACAAAATGCCTAAGTCGTGGTCATCTTCCAGACCAATGTAGTAGTTGGTGCTGAAAAACCAGTTGTGTGAGTTGTACGGCCAGTTGCCAAACGGCACCTGAGTAATACCGGCCTGCACTTGCCACTCTTCGTTGAGCTGATAACCAACATAGGCATACTTGACGGCGGTCATGTAATCGAAAAACCGAATCTCAGCGTTCAGTAACACATCACCAATGCTGCCGTGCAGGTTGAGCCGGAAGATATCAAAGGCAAAATCACCGCCGCGGTCTTTATTGCCATCGCTGTAGGAGGTATGGCTGTAATTAGTTCGGATCGCCCCGCCCAGGTTAATACCATCGGAGTCTTGTTCTGCTGGCTCAATCGAGGCAACTGTGGTTTTAAACTCGCTGGTCTCTTGTTTGACTTCGACCAGTTCAGCTTCCTGTGCGTTGATTTTTTGCTCGAGCTCTGCGAGTTGGGCTTTTAATAGTTGCAGTTGCTGACGCAATTCATCGACTTCAGAGGCTTGCAGGGTGACGGAGGTCATACTTAGGGCGACAAAAAGCGCCAGGCGACTTTTTAAGTGCATGGTGGTACCTATTTGATCTAAAAAAGGATTTATTTTCAACAGATCATAGACTAAATCTGGCAAGAACCCAAATTTAGCGCATAATTACTTTAGCGTTTGCTCTAAAGTCTTGTTCATTTTTCATAAGGTTATGCCCAATGTCGATGTTATCCTTTACCACCATGCGAAGCCAAATCACGGTGATTGCCGGCAGCTGTTTAATTGTGGCTGTGGCAGCAAGTATCGGCTTGGGTGTGGTGCTTTCACATCAACTGTTTCAGTTCAACCGAACCAGTAGCACCGAGCTATTTCAACAGGAGGTGCAACGTTCCTTAAGCAATCAGTTGCAGGTTCGGGCCGATGAGGTCGAACAGGTGATTATGCAATCGCTTGGTGTGGCAAAAGGGCTGGCCGATAGCATGCAATCGTTAATCGATTCCAATGCCATAAGTCAGCTCAGCCGCAACCACGTCAGTGAGCTGGTGCATACCGCGATGCAAAACAACCCTGAGGCGTTAGGGGCTTACATTGTCTGGGAGCCTAATGCGGTGGATGGCAAGGATGCAGAGTATCGCGGCGAAGGGCGGCACTCCACCGATGATGGCCAGTTCGGGCCTTACTGGACACGGGATCAGCGCAATCAACTCGATCTTCGGCCTGTGACGACGACGGATTTATACAGCGAAACTCGTGATGCGCAAGGCATGCGGTTGAATGAATGGTATCTATGTTCACGGGATAAGCGGGGTTCATGCGTGGTTGACCCGGCAATATGGGATGTACAGGGGGTGCCTACCCTGATGACTTCTATAGTACACCCTGTGCTGATTAATGATCGCTTTGTTGGCATGGCCGGGGTCGATGTATCGATGGCTTTTTTACAGCAATTACTGCAAGAGCTGGATCAGGAGTTATACCGAGGAGAAGGCGATTTACGCATTATCTCCTACCGGGGTTTTTTGGTGGGCAGTACGCAAAGCCAGCAAGGGGTTGGAGAACCGCTGGCCAGTGCTGAGTGGCAGCAAATCCAATCTTTGGTACGTACCGGAGAAGGCAGCTTCCGGGAGCAAGCGGACGATTTTGTTGTGTCTGTACCCATTGTGCTGAGCGCTTTTGACACGCCCTGGTTGCTTGAGTACCGGATCCCTGCTGAAACGGCGTTGGCCCAAATGGTGCAATTAAATGATACCCTTGACGGTCGCTTTAATCAGAGTTTATTTTGGCAGGTCTTACTGGGCATTATTGTGGCCCTGGCCGGAGCTGCGGTACTTTTTGTGGTGGCAGGGCGCTTGTCGAAGCCACTGCAGCAACTGACTGCCATGGTGGATAACCTGGCTCAGTCAGAGGGGGATCTCACCCAGCGTATCGGTTTGAAGCGACGCGACGAAATAGGGCACCTGGCCACTGCGTTGGATTTGTTTCTCGATAAAACGCATCAGATTGTTCGAGATACGGCGCAATTAGTGCAAAAACTGCAAGGTTCATCCACCACCAGTGCCACCATTTCTCAGCGAACGCATCAAGAAGTTGCTCAGCAGCAGCGCTCGATTGAGCAAGTGGCCACCGCCGTGACTGAAATGTCCAGTACGGCCTCGGAAGTGGCCAGCCAAGCATCACTTACGGCTGATTCTGCACAAGAGGCTGCAGGCTCTGTGCAACAGGGCGATCAAGCTGTGGTGAGCACAGCTGCCGTCATTGCTGAGTTGGCAGAGAGCATGCAGCAGGCTGGCAGCATGATGAGTGAGCTGGAGCAAGCCAGCAGCAGCATCAACAGCATTGTGGAGGTCATCCGAAATATTTCTGAGCAAACCAACTTACTGGCTCTGAATGCCGCGATTGAGGCTGCGCGAGCCGGTGAGCAGGGCCGTGGCTTTGCTGTGGTGGCGGATGAAGTACGCAGCCTGGCATCGCGTACGCAGGATTCGACTGGAGAAATTCAGAACTTGATTGGTGAGTTGACCAGTAAAACGCAGGCCGTGGTTGAGGCGATGGCACAAAATCGCGAGATGACGGATCAAACCCGGCAACAAGCTGAGGCCGCCCAGAAAAAGCTGGAGCTTGCCATTGATGCCACCCATCGTATCAGCGATGCGGCTACCCAGATCGCCAGTGCTGCAGAAGAGCAAAGTGTGGTCAGTGAGGACATCAGCAAAAATGTGGTGGAAATCAGCAGTGCAGTGACCAGCCTGAGTGAGGCGGCAACCGATGCGGCAGAGCAAAGCCAGTTGATAGCAACCATAGCTCAGGATATTGATGCTCAGATCGGCCGGTTTAAGTATTAACCCATACGGGGCTTTAGCCCCGCTTTAATAGATGCCTGAAGACAAGTAGCGATCACCGCGATCGCAGATAATAGCCACAATCACGGCGTTATCCAGTTGCTCGGCCAGTTTAATGGCCGCGTGCACTGCACCACCAGAGCTGACACCGGCGAAAATGCCTTCTTGCTGTGCCAGCTGGCGCATGGCGTTTAAGGCATCGTCTTGGCTGATGTCGATGATCTGATCAACCCGTTCTTTTTGAAAGAAGCCAGGCAGGTATGCCTCGGGCCAACGGCGAATACCGGGAATGCTGGCGCCCTCGGCCGGCTGCAGTCCAATGATTTGAATGGCTGGGTTTTGCTCTTTCAGATAGCGTGATACCCCCATGATGGTGCCGGTGGTGCCCATGCTAGAGATAAAGTGGCTGATGTTGCCGTTCGTTTGCTGCCACAGCTCCGGCCCGGTGCTGCTGAAGTGCGCCGCCGGGTTATCCAGGTTATTAAACTGATCGAGCACGATGCCTTTGCCCTCGGCTTGCATCTTTAGTGCTAAATCACGAGCGCCTTCCATGCCTTGCTCTTTACTGACTTCAATTAACTCAGCTCCATAGGCTCGCATACTGGCTTTGCGCTCTTCGGTGGCATTGGAGGGCATAATTAAAGTCATGGCGTAGCCTTTAATGGCTGCGGCCATGGCCAGGGCTATACCGGTGTTACCACTGGTGGCTTCAATAATCCGATCACCGGGTTTGATGTCACCGCGTAGCTCGGCTTGCACGATCATATTCAACGCCGGGCGATCTTTGACCGAGCCCGCTGGATTATTGCCCTCCAGTTTGCATAGCACCACGCTGTTGGTGTGGCTGGCCATACGCTGTAAGCGCACTAAAGGCGTGTGGCCAACATAGGATTCAATGGTTGGGTACATGGAAATCACCTACAAAAATTTTTTTCATTATAACTGAATCAATACTGTGCAGACAGTCGGGTTAGATTATCGCAGATCACCGCGGCGGCAATGCCGACATTCAGCGACTCGGCGCCGCCAAAAGCGGGAATGGTGATTTTACGGCTGATATATTGTCCGACGCTGGCACCAATGCCATTGGCTTCATTGCCAAGCACGATATAGCCACCG
>JAIUMG010000016.1 GCA_022565655.1 Alkalimonas sp. | reverse complement strand
GGTCGTCGTGGTCGACAGAGCCCTGGTTTATCGGTGAAAACACTGGCACAAGAGGCCGCTGCCAGCCCCCGCTGGCAAATTGCTGGCTGGAGTGGCCTGGTTGCCAGTTATCTGATTTTATCTTTCTATGCGGTTGTGGCGGGCTGGGCTTTAGCCTACGTATTTAAAACCGCTCGTGGCGATTTCAGTGGTGCGGCCGCTGATACCATTGGGGCTCAGTTTGGCACGCACCTTGCTAATCCCGTTGTGCTGATGTCCTGGTCAGCTGTTATCCTGTTCGTCACCGTGTTTGTGGTTGCTAAAGGCGTTCATAAAGGGCTGGAAAAAGCCGTTAATTTCCTGATGCCAACTTTATTTGTATTACTGGCGATTATGGCAGTTTATTCTGCGATGAATGGTGCCTTTGGCGAAGCGATCGAGTTTATGTTTAAACCCGACTTCTCAAAGCTGACCATTAACGGTGTGCTGTTAGCACTGGGGCATGCATTTTTCACCCTGAGCCTGGCATCAGGCGCCATGATCATCTATGGCGCTTATTTACCCGCTAACGTGTCCATTGCTAAAACATCGGTGTTGATTGCTTTGGTTGATACCTGCGTGGCCATTGTGGCTGGTTTAGCGATTTATCCGCTGGTTTTTCAGTATGGCTTAACGCCGGCAGAAGGGCCTGGACTGATTTTTGTCACACTACCTATTGCTTTTGGCTCGATGCCATTTGGCACCTTATTTGGTACCTTGTTTTTTGTCATGCTGGTGTTTGCCGCCTTTACCTCGGCCATTGCCATGATCGAGTCTACCGTTGCCTGGCTGGTTGAGCGAAAAGGCTTAAGTCGTATCACTGCAACCGCTGCAACCGGCGGCTCGCTGTGGTTATTGGGCTTGTTAACGGTCTTTTCATTCTCTGGTGCCAGTTGGGCTTCCTTTAACATCACTGTTTTTGGGAAAACCCTGAGCAGTTACTTCGAAGTGGTCGATTATCTGACCTCGGCGATCATGTTGCCACTTGGAGGCCTTGCCATCGCCGTCTTTGTCGGCTGGACCATGAAGCGCAAGGTCACCGCCGAAGAGTTGAATACCTCTGCACTGGTCTATGCTATCTGGCGTTTTGCTATTCGCTGGTTCACGCCAATAGCCGTCGCGGTGGTTTTTTTGCACTTAATTGGTGTACTGGACTTACTGGTTCGCTTCGTTAGCGCATAGGAATAACAATGACAACTAAAATAAAAGATCCTAGCTTCCTCGATGCCTTGCTCCCAATCGTGGTATTGATTAGTCTGCTTTCTTCATCGGTGTACTTGTTCGGTGATGATTCTTCTTATGGCCCGAATCAGATTGCCTTATTTATTGCCGCGGCTGTAGCCGTCATTATCGGCATCAAAAATGGTTACCGCTGGGGCGATATCGAAAAAGCCATGACCAAGGGCATTGCGCTTTCATTAGGCGCGGTGCTGATTTTATTGGCGGTTGGCGCCTTGATCGGCACCTGGCTTTTAGCCGGAACGGTGCCTACGCTGATTTATTATGGCATGCAGTTGCTTAGCCCTAGTTGGTTTTATGCCGCCAGCTGTATTTTGTGCGGCATTGTGGCGATGAGTATTGGCAGCTCCTGGACGACGGCGGCGACCATTGGTGTGGCGTTGATTGGTGTGGCCAGTGGGCTAGGCTTGTCACCAGCAATTACCGCAGGAGCCATTATTTCCGGTGCCTACTTTGGCGACAAAATATCCCCTTTGAGTGAAACCACCAACCTGGCACCGGCGGTAGCTGGCGCCGAGTTGTTCGCCCATATTCGACACATGCTCTGGACGACGGTCCCCAGCATTATTATTGCTTTGATCTTATTTACCCTGATTGGTTTAAATAGCTCGGTAACCGCTGATGATGCTCAGATCAATTTAATCAGTTCTACCTTGCAGGAACACTTTTCGATCAGTTTTTGGACCTTGATCCCGTTGTTTGTTTTATTGGCGATGGCGATTAAAAAAGTCCCGGCATTCCCAACGGTGTTTATTGGCGCGTTGTTGGGTGGTGTTTGGGCGGTGCTCTTCCAACAAGAGCTGTTGCGTACGCTGATTGGCGGCGATTTAAGTCATGCTTTGGGCAGTTTTAAACTGATTTGGTCGACTTTGTTTGACGGCTTTGCACTTGAAACGGGCTCTGATGAGCTGAATAGCTTACTCAGTGGTGGCGGCATGTCCAGCATGCTCAATACCGTTTGGTTGATTTTTGCTGCCATGATGTTTGGTGCCGTGATTGAAAAAATTGGTTTGTTACGTAAGTTTGTTCAGTCGATTTTAAAAGCTGCTCACAGTACAGGTTCTTTGATCACCAGTACCATTGCGACCTGTATCGCTACCAATATCCTGACGGCAGATCAATACATGGCGATTGTGATGCCAGGGCGCATGTACAAAGAGGAATATGAACGACGAGGCTTGGCGCCGGTGAACTTGTCCCGAACTCTGGAAGATGGGGGCACCATTACCAGCCCGCTGATCCCCTGGAATACCTGTGGCGCCTACATGCATGGGGTATTGAATGTGAATCCGCTTGATTACTTTATCTATGCTTTCTTTAACCTGATCAATCCGGTACTGGCCGTGATTTATGCCTACTGTGGGATCAAAATATTAAAGTTAACACCTCCTGAAAGTGTGCAGCAGGAGTTGCATGTTCGTCCATAAATAAAAGGGGCTGGGTACTGACTCAGCCTCTCCTCTGCTTCGCTGATGTGAAAGCAAATTCACCGAAGTCGCCTTAGAAACTCGTCTGTTAAGGAGACTTCGGTATATACTTTAATCATGCCAGACACACCCTGTACAGTGACTTTTCTTTGGAGCCTCTATGTCTTTGGATGCTAGCAATCGTCAGGTTAAACGCCTGGCGGATTACACTTCACCAGATTTTACGATTCTAACCACTGAACTAACGTTTGAACTGGATACGCATCACACCCGGGTCACAGCGCGGATCCGCTTTAAGCGATTAAACCCGGCAGCAACCGAGCTGGTGCTGGATGGACAACAACTGAGCTTAATTTCTTTGCATTGCAACGAGCAGCGACTCACCGGGCAGGATTTCGAAGTGACAGATGATAAGCTTCGTTTGCCGGTGGCTGAAGATGAGTTCTCGTTGCAAATCGTCACAGAAATCAGTCCGCAGGATAATACAGCCTTGGAGGGTTTATACTTTGCCAATGGCAGTTACTGCACGCAATGTGAAGCGGAAGGGTTTCGGCGTATTACCTATTATCTAGATCGGCCGGATGTACTTGCCATTTTCACCACCACCATCATCGCGGATGCCGAGCAGTTTCCTTACCTGTTGGCCAACGGCAACCAGACAAAATCTGTGCTCAATGAGGCGGGCAAACGTGAAGTGAGCTGGCATGATCCTTACCCCAAGCCTTGTTATTTATTTGCTCTGGTGGCTGGTGATTTTGACCAACTCACCGATAGCTTTGAAACAGCCAGCGGAAAAAATGTCTCCTTGGTGTTTTATGTCGAAAAAGGCAATGGGCACCGGGCTGGGTTTGCTCTGGAGTCATTAAAGCGAGCCATGCGTTGGGACGAGGAGCGTTTTGGCCTGGAGTACGATCTTGATATTTATATGGTAGTAGCCGTGGATTTCTTCAATATGGGAGCCATGGAAAATAAAGGATTAAATGTTTTTAATAGTAAGTATGTCCTGGCCAATGATGAAACGGCAACAGACACAGATTACTTTAACATTGAGTCTATCATTGGCCACGAGTACTTCCATAACTGGACGGGTAACCGTGTGACTTGCCGGGACTGGTTTCAGCTGAGCTTAAAAGAAGGTTTGACGGTGTTTCGCGATCAGGAGTTCAGCCGTGATATGGGGTCGGCAACCGTCAATCGTATTCTGGCCGTACAGGTGATTAGAACCGCACAGTTTGCTGAAGATGCCAGCCCTATGGCGCATCCGATCCGGCCTGAGCAAGTGATGGAAATGAATAATTTTTATACCGTCACTGTGTATGATAAAGGGGCTGAAGTGATCCGTATGCTGCATACTATATTGGGTGAAGAGGGGTTTCAGGCAGGAATGCGGCTGTATTTTCAACGTCATGATGGCCAGGCGGTGACCTGCGATGACTTTGTTCAAGCGATGCAGGATGCAACAGATACAGACTTAGCACAATTCCGGCGCTGGTATCAGCAGTCGGGCACTCCAGAGCTGACAGTAAAAAGAGCATACGATGCAGCTAAACGGCAGTTGCTGGTCACTTTACGCCAGCAAACACCGGCAACAGCCGATCAAGCAAGCAAAGAACCTTTGGTGCTGCCGGTTCGCTATCAATTACTTCGTCGGGGGGAAGCGGCTTCTTCCGCTGTCTTTATGCTGAACCAGGCTAGTCAGCAATTGGTGTTTGATGGCGTTGATGCGGATGACCTGCCTGTATTACTGGAAGACTTTTCAGCACCGGTAAGGTTGCGTCATGACTACCAACAACATGAATTATTGCGCATAGCAGCAGAAGCAGACAATGGCTTTGCCCGTTGGGATGCACTGCAGGCTTATTGGCAACTGCAATTGAAAAGCTACATGTTGCAGCCTTCAGGGTTTCAACTGCCACAGGAACTGCTTGAGCTACTCAGTAGCTGGCTGGAACAACCAGGGGATGACCTGGCCTTAACAGCCGAACTGTTAAAAGTGCCGGATTATGCCAGTTTTTCTGAACAGTATACTCAAATCCCGGTTGACGATATTCTGGCGGCGATTAACCGTTTTAAAAAGCAGCTTGCTGATCAGCTTTATGCCAAGTTTTTAAACTGCTACCACAAGCATCATGCTGCCGCCAGTGCTTATAGTGAAGAGAATGCGGCAAAACGTGCTTTGAAGAATCTGTGCTTGCAGTACCTGAGTTGGCGTCATGACGCCAGCTCAGCGCTGCTGGAGTCTCAATACGATACTGCGGCAGGAATGACCGATCGATTAGCGGTGTTAAAGTGCAGCCAACAGAGCCTGCATCCATTATTTGAGCCATTGATGCAGCGCTTTGAGCAACAATGGCAACACGATGTGTTGGTGTTGGATAAATGGTTAAGTTTAAAAGCGTCCTTTCCAGCAACCTCGGTTTTCACTGATATTGCTGAGCTGGTCGAGCATCCACGTTTTAGTTGGCAAAACCCAAATCGGGTTCGGGCTGTTTTTCATGCCTTTGCCATGCAAAATGCCGGACAATTTCACCGAATGGATGGGGCAGGCTATCAATTGTTGACAGAAACATTGCTAAAACTTGATGGCATTAACGCGCAGGTCGCTGCACGCCTTGTGACTCCATTGTTGTCGTGGCGCCGTTATGAGCCAGCTCGACAGTCCTTGATGAAAAACGCGTTGCAGACTCTGGCTGCAGAGAAAAACATCAGTGATGATTTGTATGAGAAAGTGAGTAAGGCTCTTGAGCCAGGATAAGCTGCTATATGCGTCAGTATCATTTTGTGCTGCACCTCTCCAAAGATGAGTGTTTGCAGTATTATCAAGGGTATTTCCGTGAACTGGTGGTGACAGCAACCACCGGTGAGCGTATTCAAATATCGGCCAAACACTTTCATCGATTTATTCAAAGAGATGGCATCCACGGCTTCTTTAGCTTGACTCTGGATAAGGATGGCAAGCTGGTCAGATTAGTTAAAAATAGTTAGAGTTAATACTTAAAACGATGGATTGAAACGGTATTTATGTACTCTTGCTTTATTCATTATAAATTTCATTATCTTAGTGATTAAGTTTGGCTTTTTTCAAATGCTGATTAAACTAAGAAGAAGCGTTCTACTGATTATTTTTTGTTGAGATACAAAAAACAACCATAAATCAACGCATTTACGTACTGAGAAGCCTTGCGAAGCGCGAAAAATGATGTAATTATTTTAGTTATCTGCGCTGAACTCCGAGGAGTGACCAGTGAGTAGAACAATAACAATGACCTGCACAGACAGGGGGGAGACTGCAAATGAATAAAAGGCCAAATCATTTTAGCAAAAAGCCGATAGCGCTTGGAGTGGCTTCTGCACTTCTGGCGTTAACGGTGGGCTCTGCGCAAGCTGCTAGTTTCAGGCTTGGGGATGTAGATATTCAATTTGATTCAACGTTCTCTTATGGGGCAAGCTGGCGAGCTCAAGAGCGGGACTGGGAGCGGATCAGCAAGGTGAATCACCCTCGGTTTGACTGGGATGGATACAATGCTGCCACCAATGTAATTTATCCGGCGGCAGATATTTGGCAGCAACCCGGAGCGTATTCCAGCAATGGCGATGCGGGTAACCTGAACTATGATCGCGGTGATATGTTTAGCAGCATGCTCAAAGGCACCCATGATTTATCGATCCGTAGAGATAACATTGGTCTGTTCACCCGCTTTATGTACTTCTATGATTTCGCTCAACGGTCAAGCAATTATGCTTACACTAATCCGTTATCAGGTGAGCAGGTTGATCCCTGTGATGACAGACGTTCACGCGAGTTGAGTTGCCGTGACTTCCGTTTGTTGGATGCTTATGTCTACGGTAATTTCAGTTTTAATGATGGCATGAACCCATTGACCATTCGTCTGGGGCAGCAGGTGTTGAGCTGGGGGGAAAGCACTTTTATCCCGCATGGCATTAACATTACTCCGGTTGATGTAGGCATACTGCGCTCGCCTGGTGCCGACTTAAGAGAAGCCTTTATTCCGGTGGGAATGCTAACCGTTGCCGTTGGCCTGACTGACAATCTGTCGACAGAGTTCTTTTACCAATACGATTGGGAAAATAGTTATCTGCCATCACCAGGAACCTACTTTTCAACCAACGATTTCGCCGGTCAGGGCGGGCATAGTCAGAATATTCAGTTAGGCTTTGCCGGTAACCCGGATATTGATCTGCGCTTCTTGCTCGATAGCCTGAATGATCTTGGTGCCATGGTGGCAACCGGAGCTATTGATGCGGCAACCGCAGCGCAAATGTATCTGGCTTATCCAACCAAAGTTGCCCTGCGTCCTTATGGCTCTGCTGGAGAAATTAAGCCGAAAAATGGTGGTCAGTACGGTATCAAGTTTGAATACTTCTCTCCTCAGTTGAATGACACTGAATTTGCCCTTTATTACATGAACTACCATAGCCGAGTCCCAGTTATTTCCGGTAAAGCTTCAGATTTCAGACAGCCAGCTATAGGGCATGATATTGGTTTTCTGGCGCAAAATGCTGGCCAGCTGGATAAACACAATATCACCACACTGCAGGCATTCTCGCATGGTTTACTAGAGTATCCAGAAGACATTAAGTTGTATGGTTTTAGCTTTAATACCACGGTTGGCACTACTTCAGTGGCGGGTGAAATTGCCCACCGTCAAGATGAGCCATTGCAAATTGATGATGTGGAGATCCTCTATGCCGGTATGCCAGAGCAATTGGCCAATGCAGGGTTACGCCCTGAGCTGGCAGGTATTTCACAGCTCGGGCGTGAGGATGGCAATAAAGTTCAGCCTGGCGCTATGGCGCAGGGCTTTATACTCAGAGACAGTACTCAGGCACAAATGACCTTTACGCATTTGTTTGGGCCAGTTTTGGGTACCGATAACTTTACCATGCTGGCTGAAGTCGGTGGTGTGAAGATTCATAGCATGCCTGATGAAAGCGTTTTACGGCTGAATGGTCCGAATACCGACCGCAGTGGTGCGCCGCTGATTGGTGATAATGGTCCATCTTCAGGCTTGCATACTGCTTTATCGGATGGTCCTGAGCCTAACCCATTTCCAACAGCATCTGCCTGGGGCTATCGCATTTTTGCTCAGGCTCAATACAACAACGTGTTTGCAGGCGTCAACATGATACATCGGCTTAACTTTGCTCATGATGTCAATGGCATCACGCCGGATCCATTGTTTATGTTTGTTGAAGGCAGAAAGTCGCTGGGCTACACCATTGGGTTTGATTATCTGAACCGCTGGTCCGGTGAGTTGTCTTATAACTGGTTCTGGGGTGGTGTCGGCACAACCAACAACCTGTCAGACCGTGACTTTGTTTCATTCAATATTAAATACTCAATTTAAGGGACGAGAACGATTATGAAAAAACTCACCCTCCTGGCCTCAGCAGTGGCCATGATCGTTAGCTGCAGTGCTCTTGCGAAGATTACACCAGAGCAGGCTGCTCGTCTGAATGCTGATTTAACACCCATTGGCGCAGAACGCGCAGGTAATGCCGATGGCACCATTCCTGAGTGGACTGGTGGTATTCTAACCCCTCCGGAAGGCTACTCGCCGGGTGATCATCATCCGGATCCATTTGCTGATGATGAAGTTTTATTTGTTATTGATAAAAGTAACGTGGATCAGCACAAGGACGCCTTAAGCCCAGGCCAGTTAGCTTTGTTTGATCTGTATCCGGATACGTTCCGCATGCCGGTGTACCCAACCCGTCGTTCGGCTTCATTCCCACAGTACTTTTATGATGCGACGATGGAAATTGCCACCAAAGCAGAGTTAATCGAAGGTGGTAATGGTTTGGCTAATGCTGCTATTGGGATCCCATTCCCAATTCCCAGCAATGGCTTAGAAGCGATTTGGAACCATATTGTTCGCTATCGAGGCGTTGCGGCAACCCGTAATGGTGGTCAGGCAGCGCCAACCGCCAGTGGTGCTTATACCTTCATTGGTTTTGATGAACAAATCATGTTCAAGTATTCGCATCCTGACGCCACACCAGAGAAGTTGATGGCTGAGAATATTCTGTTTAAGTTCAAGCAGAGTGTGACGTCACCAGCTCGTCTGGCTGGGACTGCTTTGCTGGTGCATGAAACTATGGATCAGATCGCCACACCTCGTCAGGCCTGGACTTACAACACAGGGCAGCGTCGGGTTCGCCGTGCGCCAAACGTTGCTTATGACGCTCCAGGGACCGCATCAGATGGTCTGCGCACTACCGATGACTTTGATATGTTTAACGGCTCGCCAGATCGTTACAACTGGGAGCTGAAAGGCAAAAAAGAAATGTATATTCCGTACAACAGTTACAAGCTGCACAGCGAAGATCTGAAGTACAGCGATATTCTGATGCCTGGTCATATCAATCCTGAGCACACGCGTTATGAACGTCATCGGGTATGGGTGGTCGAAGCGACATTGAAAGATGGCATGCGCCATGTCTATGGTAAGCGAGTCTTTTATATCGATGAAGATAGCTGGCAGATCCATGTCGCTGACTTGTACGATAACCGTGGCGATTTGTACCGCGTTGCCTTTGCCCATGGTTTGAACTACTACGAAGTGCCTACGCACTGGAGTACTTTAGAAGTGTATCATGATCTGAATTCTCGTCGTTATATTGCCCTTGGCCTGGATAACGAAGATCGGATGTATGACTTCTCGGTTACCTTGAATGATAGTGACTTTACTCCGGCAGCTTTGCGACGCGAGGGTGTTCGCTAACCTGCAGTAGCCTGAAGCAAAACGGCTGACTGGTTCAGCCGTTTTTTCCATTAATGTCGAGATAACTTTTCATGAAATTAGCCTGTAGTATTCGCTGCTTTGCTTTCTGTCTGCTTGCTGTTATGCCATTGACAGATCTCAAGGCATCACCTCAGCCACAACCTTCGGTGAAAGCTCCTTTAGCAGCACAGTCTTTGTTGCTGGATATCCAACGGCTGCAGAACAACCGGTTGGTTGCTGTCGGTGAGCGGGGGCATATTGTCTGGAGTGACGATGGCTCTGTCTGGCAGCAGGCTGCTGTTCCTGTCCGTTCCAACCTGACCTCGGTCTATTTTATCGATGAGTTGCGTGGTTGGGCGGTTGGTCATGATGCCACCATCATACACAGTGATGATGGTGGTGAAAGCTGGCACTTACAGCAGTTTGCGCCTGAGCTGGATAAACCATTGCTGGATATCGTGTTTCAAGATGCCAGACAGGGGCTTGCGATTGGAGCTTATGGTTTACTATTTCGCACTGAAGATGGCGGTGAAAGCTGGCAAACCGAGTCGCATATTGAATTGCTTGATGAAGACGAGCAAGACTACTTACTAGAATTAAAAGACGATGACCCAGAGCTTTATGCCCTGGAATTAAGCGCAATCTTTCCTCATTTTAATCGCTTTTATCGGGATGGCGATCTACTTTTAATGGTTGGTGAAGCAGGTTTCTTTGCCATCAGTGAAGATTTTGGCCAGCAATGGGAGCTGCAAGAGCCCTTTTATCATGGATCCTTATTCGATATTGCCATGATTGGCCCTGAGCAGTGGCTGGCGGTTGGCTTACGCAGCCATGTATTTTTAACTGAGGATGCAGGCGATAGCTGGCAAGAGATTGTATTGGACTCGCAAGCAACCATAAACAGTGTGATTAAGGTTGATGATGTCATCTATTTAAGTGGCAATGCTGGTTTATGGGCCCAGAGCGACGATCAGGGTCGGACATTTAGCACTCGTGTTGCCGCAGAAGGGCGGCCTATCGTCAATGCCGTTCCTTTTCAAAATAGAATGATACTGGTCACTGAACTTGGTATCCAATCCTTAGACTTGAAGAAGCCTGAATAACCTATGAGTTTAAATCGTATCATCAATAAAATAGAGTATGCTCTGTTCCGCCACCGGGCTGCTGTGCTGGTATTTTTTGTACTGGCTACGTTGTATTTATTGTTCAAAGCGACGCAAATCCAGTTGGATGCTGGGTTCAGTAAAAATATACCGCTGCAGCATGAGTACATGCAAACCTACGTAAAGCATGAACAGGATTTTGGCGGTGCTAACAATATTCTGGTGTCGATGTGCGATGCACGTGGCGATATTTTCAATGCGGAGTTCTTTGATAGTCTGCGCCGCACTCACGATCAGTTGTATTACATCCCCGGTGTGAACCGGGTTCAGGTCCGTTCACTCTTTAGCCCGAGCACCCGCTTCGTTGAAGTGGTTGAAGATGGCTTTGCTGGTGGACCGGTGATCCCTGCTGATTTTGTGCCTGATCAGCGCGGGCTTGCGCGGGTGAAAGAGAATGTCGAAAAAGCCGGTCTGGTTGGCCGGATGGTTGCTGATGATTACAGCTGCGCGATGATTAATGCTCAGCTGCTGGAAATTGATCCATCCACCAATGAGCGCTTGGATACCATTCAGTTTGCATCAACTCTGGAAGAAGAGATCCGCAATCAGTTTGAAACTGAGCATATCAGCATTCACATTATTGGTTTTGCCAAAATGGTGGGTGATGTGGCTGAGGGTGCGAAAGGGGTACTGACTTTCTTTGCCATTGCCATTGCGATCACCTCGATCATGGTGTTCTTTTTCTCTCGATCTCTAATGCTGACTGTCTTGCCGATTGCATGTTCATTAATCGCGGTGATCTGGCAAATGGGATTATTATCAGTCATTGGTTTTGGCATTGATCCCATGTCGATTTTGGTGCCATTTTTGGTATTTGCCATTGGGGTCAGTCATGGCGTGCAGATGATTAACTCCACAGGCAAGCGGGTCGCTTCAGGCCTGGATGCAAAAACGGCTGCTCAAGCCAGCTTCCGTAAATTGCTGGTTCCAGGTGGGGTTGCACTGCTATCAGACACCGTCGGCTTCCTGACCTTGTTGATTATTGAAATTGGGGTCATCCGTGAGCTGGCGATTACGGCGAGCTTAGGGGTTGCCGTGATCATTCTAACCAACTTAATCCTGTTGCCTGTGTTGATGTCTTATGTTCGCTTTAGTCAGAAGTATCAGCAGCGAGCAGCGGCAGGCAGCCCAACAGCTGATCGGGTCTGGCATCATTTATCCGCAGTTGCAACCAAGCCGGTCGCTGCGGTGGTGTTGGTGGTTACAACGCTGTTGTTTATTGCGGCAAGTATTCAAAGTCAGCAGCTTAAAATTGGCGACTTACATGCCGGTGCGCCAGCGTTACATGAGCACTCACGTTACAACCAGGATACCTTTTTAATCACGGACCGCTTTGCCATCTCCGTGGACTACATCAACATTATGGTTGAAACCATACCTAATGCCTGTACCCACCATAACATCATGCAACGCATAGATGACTTCCAGTGGCAAATGCTGAATGTTCCTGGTGTCCAATCAGGTGTGTCGCTGCCATCCGTCGCCAAAACGATCAATGCGGGGTACAACGAAGGCAATGTGAAGTGGCGTGTGTTACCACGTAACACCCAGAGTCTGGTGCAAGCTTCAGCTCAGGTTGAAACCAGCAGTGGTTTGTTAAACCGGGATTGCTCGGTCATGCCAATTATTTTGTTTTTGGAGGATCACAAAGCTGAGACTCTGGATCGAGTGGTTACTGAAGCCAAAAGACTTGCTGCTGAATTGGGCGATGACGACACCCAGTTTATGCTGGCTTCAGGCCCGGCCGGTGTGATGGCTGCCACCAATGAAGCCGTATCTGCGGCACAACGACCAATGATGTGGTACGTGTATGGGGCGGTAATTATCCTCTGCTTGCTGAGCTTCCGCTCTGGGCGGGCGACTGCTGCGGTAGTGATCCCACTGTATGTAGTATCGATGATGGCAATGGCATTGATGACGCTACTGCAGATTGGCCTGACCGTATCGACTTTACCCGTGATTGCTCTGGGGGTTGGTATCGGCGTCGATTATGGCATTTACATTGTCTCAAGCATGAGCCAGATGCTAAAAGATCGAATGCCAATGCGCCAGGCATACTATGAAGCTTTAAAAGAACGGGGCAGTGCTGTGCTCTTTACCGGTATCACACTTGCCATCGGTGTGAGCACCTGGGTCTTTTCAGCCCTCAAATTTCAGGTAGATATGGGGATACTGCTGACCTTTATGTTCCTGGTGAATATGTTGGGTGCTATTTTGGTGTTACCGGCTTTGGCTGCTTTCTTTTGGCCAAAAAATAAATAATGCTAAAAATATTTTTTGCATGACTAAACATGAAAATGGCCGAAAGGCCATTTTCTATTTATAGGGAATGCATAAGTTGTCATAACCGTTTGAAAGCACTGGTTGCACCAGTACAAAACGCTGAAATAAAGCTCGAAAACCGCTACAATACTGGCTACACTTCGCAGCTAACACGTAAGTTCGTGTAAGTTGAATCATGCCCTTAGCGTCATGACGTAAATAAAGGATATGAAAATGGCACTGATAGACGGTCAACCCTCTGTACTACTACAAAACGTAAAAAAATTAATTCAACAAAAAGTAAAAGAGCAACCTGAGCTGGTCGCAAAATTTGCCACTATTTTGTATGGCAGTATCGCAAGTGAAGATCTTATCGGACGAAACGATAGTGATTTATACGGCGCAGCATTAAGTTTGTGGAAAACATTCAATAGCCAGCATCAGGACGGTGCGGAAATTCGGGTGTTCAACCCGGAGATCAGCCGCCATGGCTGGGAGTCTAAGCATACCATTGTCGAAATCGTGGTCCATGATATGCCGTTTTTGGTTGACTCAGTCCGCATGGCGTTAACGCGTCAAAACATCTCTGCCCATTTCTTTGTCCATTTGCCATTGCAGTCGAAACGCTCTGAGCAGGGCGCTATCACTGATTTCGATAAACTGGGCGCTAAAAGTAAAGCCGATACCAAACAGACCGTTTTTCATATAGAGATAGACCGTCAGACAGATAAAGCTGCTATTGAGCAGTTAAAGCAAGAGCTTCATTCGGTGATGGAAGATGTATCTCTGGCCGTTCAAGACTGGCAAGAGGTGCGTGAAAAGTTGAAAACGGTCATTCAGCAGTTGCCTAAACCCGCTGCGACTGAAAAGACCAATCAACGCAAAGATCATATTGATTTCCTGAATTGGCTGGTGAAAGACAACTTCACCTTCCTTGGTTATCGCGAATACAAAATCAAACCAGTAAAAGGCGATTATCGCATTGAAGGGGTGCAGAATAGTGCGCTTGGTTTAATGCGTCGCGCTGACTCCAAAGACCTGATGTTATCGGAGCTGCCTGAGCATGCCAGACATCAAGCCCTGGATGATTCCTTATTGATCCTAACCAAGACCAATCATAAATCAAGAGTTCACCGGCCAGCCTATATTGATTACGTCGGGGTAAAGCAATTCAATGATAAGGGTGAAGTGATTGGTGAGCATCGCTTTATTGGCCTGTACTCTGCGACCTTGTACAACAACAGCGCTGGTGATATTCCGCTGCTAAAATCCAAATTAGCGCAAGTGATGGAGTTATCCGAGTTTACGGTGGGCACGCATGCTTACAAAGCATTGCTTAACATTCTTGAAACTTACCCTCGTGATGAATTGATCCAAGCCAATGCCGATGACTTGCTTGATGTAGCGATGGGTGTGTTGCAAATGCAAGAACGGGATATGACCCGTGTGTTCATGCGCAAAGATACCTTTGGCCGCTTTGTTTCCGCCATGGTGTATGTGCCTCGTGAGCGGTATAACACCCAACTGCGTAAAGAGACACAGCAAATTTTCCAGCAATCTCTTGGAAGTGATGAGCCGGTTGAATTTACCACCTTCTTCTCTGAGTCCGTGTTGGCCAGAACACACTATATCATTCGAATTAACGATAATCATGTCGAGCTAAATGTGAAAGAAATTGAACGCAACCTGATAGAAGCCGCCCGCACCTGGGAAGATAAACTTGAATCCGCCCTGGTTGGTGTGTATGGCGAGGCCAAAGGCCGTGAGCTGGCGCGTAAATACATCAATGCGTTCCCGCGTGGTTACAAAGAAGAAATGCTACCGAACGATGCCTTGGTGGATATCGGAAAAATGGAAGCATTGACCGAAGATCACACCCTGGAGATGCTGTTTTATCAGCCGCAGGAAGAAAAATCCAACAGCAAAGCCGTGCGGTTAAATCTGTTTCACAAAGATAAGCCGATTCACTTATCTGATGTATTGCCTATGCTGGAAAACTTCGGCCTGCGAGTGATAGGTGAAACCCCTTATCCAGTTCGCTGCCCGGAAGGAAGCGTCAGCTGGATACTGAACTTTACCATGGAGTTAAACTGTGAGTTGACCCATGATTTTGAGCAGGCCCAACAAGGGTTTCAAAGTTCATTTGCCAAAGTTTGGGCGGGTGAGCTGGAAGATGACGGCTTTAACCGTTTGATCCTGGCTGCTGGCTTAACTGGCCGAGAAGCTGCTTTGCTGCGCGCCATTGCCAAGTACAAGCGTCAGATCGGCGGTACTTTTAGCCAGAGTTACATTGAAAGCACCTTTGGCCGTTATCCTCAGTTAGCGCGACTGATTGTTCAATTATTTAATGGCAAGTTCTCGCCAACGGAAACGTTGTCGGCTAAAGCGATTGATAAGTTAGAGCAAGACATTTCTGAGCAGCTGGAGCATGTGGCCAATCTGGATGACGATCGGATCATCCGTCGTTTTGTCGAGGTGGTGAATGCCATTTTACGCACCAACTACTTCCAGCCAGATCAGCAAGGCGCTGAGAAGCCATACATCTCGATGAAGATCAAACCAGAGTTGATCCCTGATATTCCTCTGCCGGTGCCTGCTTATGAAATCTTTGTTTATTCACCACGGGTGGAAGGGGTGCATCTGCGCTTCGGCAAAGTCGCACGTGGTGGTTTACGCTGGTCTGATCGGCGCGAGGATTTCCGTACCGAAGTTTTGGGCTTGGTCAAAGCGCAACAGGTGAAAAATACAGTTATCGTCCCGGTCGGCGCCAAAGGTGGCTTTGTGTGTAAAAAACTGCCTGAAACCGGTGGTCGTGAAGCCTTCATCAATGAAGGGAAAGCTTGTTATCGTACCTTTATTCGAGGCTTGCTGGATGTCACTGACAATATTGTCAAAGGTGACATTGTTCCGCCTAAAGACGTGGTCCGGTTGGATGAAGACGATGCCTACCTGGTGGTAGCTGCCGATAAAGGCACAGCGACCTTCTCTGATATTTCAAATGCGATCTCAGAAGAGTACGGCTTCTGGATGGGCGATGCCTTTGCCTCTGGTGGTTCAAATGGTTACGATCACAAAGGCATGGGAATTACAGCCCGTGGTGCCTGGGAGTCGGTGAAGCGTCATTTCCGCGAAATTGGCATTGATTGCCAAACCACTGATTTCACCTGCGTCGCCATTGGTGACATGGCTGGTGACGTTTTTGGTAATGGCATGCTGCTTTCAAAGCATATTCGTTTGCAAGCTGCCTTTAACCATCTGCATATTTTTATTGACCCGAACCCAGACTCTGCCAGCTCGTACAAAGAGCGGGAGCGGATGTTTAATCTGACACCCTCCAGCTGGGAAGATTACGATAAATCGTTGATTTCCGAAGGCGGTGGTGTTTTTTCGCGTAGTGCCAAGTCGATTAAGCTGACCCCTCAGATGAAAAAAATGCTGGGTACATCCAAAGCCACCATGACACCGAATGACTTGATCCGGGCCTGCCTTGCCATGCCGGTTGATCTGATCTGGAACGGTGGCATCGGCACTTACATGAAAGCCAGCAACGAAAGTCATGCTGAAGTCGGTGATCGTGGTACCGAGGCACTGCGTTTAAATGGCAATGAGTTCCGTGCCAAAATCTTTGGTGAAGGTGGTAACTTAGGTGCAACGCAGCGTGGTCGGATTGAATACGCTGCTCAGGGCGGACGCATTAACACAGACTTTATTGATAATGTCGGTGGGGTCGACTGCTCCGATAATGAAGTCAATATCAAGATTCTGTTGAATACTCTGGTCGCTGCTGGGGATTTAACACTCAAACAACGTAATAAGCTGTTGGTTGATATGACAGATGATGTCTCTAGCATTGTGCTGGATGACTGTTACCAACAAACAGAAAGCATTTCAATTTCCGGGCTCTTAGGTGCTGATCAGCTGAAAGAGTACACCCGCTTTATTCATACGCTGGAAAAAGACGGCAAGCTTAACCGTGAGCTGGAGTTCCTGCCTACGGACGACGAGCTATCAGAGCGCATGGCTAAGGGCATGGGGTTAACCCGTCCTGAGCTTTCCATTCTGACCGCCTACGGCAAAATGGTGCTGAAAGAGCAATTGGTTCTGCCGGAAATTTACGACAACCCATACTTTAAAAAGTTATTGTTCCAGGCTTTCCCTGAGTTGCTGCAGAAAAAGTACAGCAAAGAAATGGAGCAACATCCGCTTAAAGGAGAAATTATTGCCACCAAGCTGGCCAATATACTGGTCAATGAGATGGGGCCAAACTTCGCTCAGCGTATGACCGAAGAAACAGGCAGCAGCATTGGGGAGTTAATGTTGTGCTATGCCATGGCGCGTGACTTGCTCGATATTCCTCATCACTGGGAAGTATTGCAGCAGCTGGATAATAAAATTCCAGCCAGTTTGCAAACCAAGTTGCAGTTCCAGCTTCGCCGCATTTTGCGCCGTGCGACCCGTTGGTTCCTGCGTCATCGTAATAAGGCTTTGGATATCCAGCAAACGCTTGATTTCTTTAAGCCGGCATTTAAAGAGTTATCTGCAAATCTGGCCAACTTCATGGCAGAAAAAGAGATGGCTCAGCTGGATAACAACAAGCAAAATTATCTTGAGCAGGGTATTCCTGCTGAGACCGCCCAGTACTTGGCTTATTTGAGCACCGTGTTCTCAGTGATGGATATCGCTCAGGTTGCCGACGCTGAAAAAACAGCGCTGCCGCTGGTATCAGAAATTTACTTTAAACTGGGTGACCGTCTTGATCTACACTGGTTCCTGGAGCAAATTACCCAGCAGCCAGTGGCCAACCATTGGCAAGCTCTGGCCAGAGCAAGTTACCGCGAAGAGCTGGATTGGCAGCAACGCGCCTTGGCTGCAGTGGTGGTGAGAAGCTGTGGTGGTTCTTGCGATGCGGAGTCGGTGATCCAAAGCTGGCTTGATGAGCATGACACCCTGCTGGAGCGTTGGAGAATGATGTTGGCTGAGTTTAAAACCACGAAAAGCCATGAGTTTGCCAAGTTCTCTGTCGCCTTGCGCGAATTGATGCTACTGAGTCATCATTGTGAGCCTGTCAAATAACGACAAGTGCAGTTAAAATAGAACCCTCGGCTTCTATAGCCGGGGGTATATTACTGCTGAATTTGACTGGAGTCTTTGCCGATGTTTTATCCACTTGCTCGTTCCTTGATGTTTGCCTGTGATGCTGAGCGTTCCCACAACCTGGCATTGGGCTCATTAAAACGGTTAGCCCACACTCCCTTTGCTTTGGCCTGGCGTCAACAATTAGAGAGTAAGCCTGTCACTGTGGCGGGTATTCAGTTTGATAATCCCCTCGGTTTAGCCGCAGGCTTAGATAAAAATGCCGATTGTATCGATGCTTTTGGTCAGATGGGCTTTGGCTTTATTGAAGTAGGCACGGTGACCCCAAGGCCGCAGGAAGGCAACGAAAAACCGCGTATCTTTCGTTTGCCTCAGTCACAAGCCATTATTAACCGCATGGGATTTAATAATAAAGGTGTCGATTACCTGGTTAATAACGTTAAAAAATCCAGCTATCAAGGTGTGGTTGGCATTAATATTGGCAAGAACAAAGATACGCCAAACGAGCAGGGTAAAGATGATTACGTGCATTGCATGCGCAAAGTCTATGCTCACGCTGGCTACATTACTGTGAATATTTCTTCCCCAAATACTCCAGGCTTGCGCGAGTTGCAGTATGGTGATGCACTGGATGGTTTATTACAGACTGTGCGTAATGAGCAACTGGATTTACAAGCTCAGTTTGATAAATATGTGCCGGTGTTTGTCAAAATCGCACCTGATATGGATGGTTCTGAGGTGCAGCAAGTAGCACAAGCTTTGCTGCGCAATAAAATGGATGGCGCTATTGCCACCAACACCACGCTGGATCGGAGCTTGGTGCAGGGCCAGAAATATGCTGATGAAGCAGGCGGGCTGAGTGGGGGGCCTGTACAGCAAAAGAGTACCGAAGTATTGCAGCAGTTGCGTCAGGCGGTTGGCGCTGATTTTCCGCTGATAGAGGTGGGTGGTATCATCGATGGCGCCTCTGCCAAAGCAAAAATGGAGGCAGGGGCTGATTTAGTGCAATGCTATACCGGCTTTATTTATCGCGGGCCGAGCTTGTTAAAAGAGATCATTCAAGCGATCTGAGATGATCTATTTCGCCTTATAAGGATCCTGACAGGATCCTTTTTTGTTAGATGAAATTCGAATTTCACTTTGATCACAAGTTGTTATACTTATGCCAAATAAGCAATTATTCTAACGACTTAGGGGCGTAACATGCTGTCACCAACCGAACGATGGAACTGGTACCACTGCACTGAGCGCAACCAGTTGGTGTTAGATATCAATGCTGAGCTGGCATTCCCTGTTCCTTTTTCTTCTCATCAGTTGCACCTGCCGCCGACAGCCGAAGCATTCACAATGCAGGACGCGGAACATTACTGGCTGATACTTGAAGCCTTGGCAGAGTGCGGCCTGAGTCATGAACAGCAACTGTATTTTACCTTAACCGCGCTGGCGGCTGTAAAGTTTATGCGGCCACAGGGACATAAAAGCTGGTATTTCGCTGACATCGCTAACCGTCAAATCATGCAACCGCTGCAAACTGCTGAGCTGGTAGGGCAGCAGTTGGCAAAAGTATTGATTTTGCAAACCGATGGCGATTGTGCTGAATGTTTGCTGCTGGAGGATACCATTAGCTTGACTGGTAAAGCTCTGAGCGCTGGCAACGTTTTGCGTCTGCTCAGCACACGTTTGCGACCTGTCGCTAAGCCAATACTGCGTCAATCTGCCTAAAGGTATGTCTTAAGCTAGCATCTTGTTGTTCATACTATCTTGCTGCTATAGTATCGTGTTGTTTAAAACCGGTAGGATATAGCCTTATTCATCATGTATAAAAAAGTCTCAGCTTTGATCCGCCAAGTGGCGGGTAAGCCTCTGCCTGCCATTCCCGGTGTCCCTGTGCTGAGTAAACGACGACGTGTAGCCGTTGCCATTTTGCTGCTGTTTCATATTCTCGGTGCTTTGTCTTCGCTGGATGCTTTGATGTCATCCAGAACCTCTCAGGGCAGTATTGCCTGGATCATTTCGCTCAATACGTTCCCTTATGTATCGGTGCCTGCCTACTGGGTATTCGGCCGCCCCAAATTTCAGGGTTATGTGATTTCCCGTCGTGAAACAGACTCTGATCTTTGGTTGAAGCATCAAATGAAACAGTCAACAGTCGATCGTTATCAGCTTCAGAACAGTCGTATTCGTGGCAACATGCAGGCGGTCGAATCGTTGGCCAAGATGCCGTTTCTAACCGGCAACGACATTGAGTATCTGGTGGATGGAGAGCAAAAGTTTGACAGTATCTTTGCCGGGATCCGTGAAGCAGAGGACTATGTCCTGG
>JAIUMG010000015.1 GCA_022565655.1 Alkalimonas sp. | reverse complement strand
CGTGAGTTGTTGGCGCCAAAGTACCATTACTTTGAATGCGCAAACACTCCCGCTCCAGCCCCCGACGGATCCCAACAATACTGCTGACATGTTCAGTAGCAGATAAGTCTGCTAAACGTTGCTTTAGAATTGGATTCAAAAAACACCCTTACCTAATCATCATGGCGGTTAATGCCAGTAAGCCTCAGGAGCTGAGGCTTACTGTACTGTAGAAAAACAACTCAAACAATCACCCAGGGGGCTGTCTGCTGCAGTTTATGGCTCGGAATGATCCGCTTTTTTTGTTGCTTCAGGCTTTTGCGCCACCTCTTCAGTGGCGTCAGGCGCTGGAAAATCGACCTCATCGGCGTCACCGATAACATGTTCCAGGGTCAGTTTTTTCACACTACGATAGGTGGTGATAGGGCCAGAGCAGGCATAAAGGAAAAAGATAATCAACAGCATTTCAGCCGGACGAGCCGCAATCACCACAAAGATCAACACCACCAGTAAAATAGTGATAAACGACACTTTATCGCGCCAGTTGACGTCTTTAAACGAGTGATAACGGAAATTACTCACCATCAGCAAGCCCGCTAAGATGGTAATCAAACCAATGAGATACCCCAGAGATTTCCCATCAATGCCGTAATAAGCGCCTGTCCATACCATACCTGCACAAAGCGCGGCAGAGGCCGGGCTGGCTAACCCTTGAAAGTAGCGGCCATCGGTAACCGATAAGTTGGCGTTAAAGCGTGCCAGCCTCAGAGCCGCACAAGCCACAAATAAGAAAGCTGCCAACCAACCAAACTTACCTAAATCGGATAAGGCCCAGGTGTATACCACCATCGCCGGAGCCATACCAAACGACAGCATATCCGCCATGCTGTCGTATTGCGCACCAAACTCACTTTGCGTATTGGTTAAACGAGCAACCCGCCCATCCAGACCATCAAAAATCATCGCGACAAAAATAGCAATCGCGGCCGCTTCAAAAGAGCCATTCATGGAAGAAATAATGGCATAAAAGCCAGAAAACAAACCGGCCGTGGTTAACAGGTTGGGCAATAAATAAATGCCTTTACGCGGTTGAGCATCAACTTTATTTGGTTCGGTCATAAGTCCACTTAACGAAGAAAGAAACGGAGTTTTAATCGCTTAATGTATCATGGATCGAAAAATCGCAAAAGAAAAGCTGTTGTGTTCACACTAGCAAACTGATCTGTAAAACCCACAGATACTCCGGCTATCTTGCCATAAGACACGACAGGTGCGAGATGCTTGTTAGCGCTGAAAAACAATGCCCATCCGGGGATGAGCATTGAGTAACAAAGCGATCAGTTCAGACGTAACCGATTTAGCGAATGACAAATTCATCGCCATCGGTATCAATCTGCACTGTGCTACCTGGGGCAATTTCGCCTTTTAACAACGCTTGTGCCAGTGGATTTTCCAGATAGTGCTGAATAGCCCGCTTCAGGGGCCGGGCACCATACACCGGGTCAAAGCCCGCAGAGGCCAGTTTATCCAGTGCAGCTTCGCTGACTTCCAACTGATAATCGCGCTCTTCTAACCGCTGACGTAAGCGTTGTAACTGGATACCGGCAATCGACTTGATCTGCGCATGGCCCAACGGGTGAAAGACCACGGTTTCATCCACGCGGTTTAAAAACTCTGGTCTGAAGTGCTTGCCCAGCACATCCAGCAGCATCAGTTTCATCTCCTGATAACTGGACTCATTGCTATGCTCCTGGATCAGATCTGAACCCAGGTTCGATGTCATGATAATCACCGTGTTTTTAAAATCAACAGTGCGCCCCTGGCCATCAGTTAAGCGACCATCATCCAGCACTTGCAACAGAATGTTGAACACATCCGGGTGGGCTTTTTCCACCTCATCCAGCAAAATCACTGAGTAAGGCTTACGCCGCACCGCCTCGGTCAGATAACCACCCTCTTCATAACCTACATAGCCTGGAGGGGCGCCGACTAAACGTGACACCGCATGCTTTTCCATAAACTCAGACATATCGATGCGTACCATGGCATCCGGGCTATCAAACAGAAAGGTCGCCAGCGACTTGGTTAGTTCGGTTTTCCCTACCCCGGTTGGCCCAAGGAACAAAAATGAACCAATCGGCCGGTTCGGATCGGACAAGCCAGCCCGCGAGCGGCGAATAGCATTGGCTACGGCTGCAACCGCCTCTTCCTGCCCCACCACGGTGCTATGCAATGCATCCTCCATTTTAAGCAGTTTATCGCGCTCGCCTTCCAGCATTTTACTAACGGGGATGCCGGTCGCTCGGGACAGCACATCGGCAATTTCATGCTCGGTCACCCGGTTGCGCAGCAATTGCATATCTTGCATTTCGGCCTGACTGGCCAAATCCAATCGCTTTTCCAACGCCGGAATACGGCCATACTGCAACTCAGACATGCGCTGCAAATCACTGGCACGACGCGCAACTTCCAAGTCGAGCCGGGCTTGCTCTAAATCTGATTTGATGTTTTGTGTACCCTGCAGTGCTGCTTTTTCGGATTCCCAGATCTCATCAAGATCTTTGTATTCTTGCTCTAGCCCTTGGATTTGCTCCTGAATGGCTTCGCGGCGCTTTTTACTGCTCTCATCCACCTCTTTTGCCAGGGCATTATCTTCCAACTTTAATTGAATAATACGCCGCTCTAAACGGTCCATTTCTTCCGGCTTTGAATCCATTTGCATGCGAATGCTGGAGGCTGCTTCATCAATCAGATCGATGGCTTTATCAGGCAACTGCCGATCACTGACATAGCGATGCGACAAGGTAGCGGCTGCAACAATGGCAGGATCAGTAATTTCTACAGCATGGTGCAGTTCATAACGTTCTTTTAACCCACGCAGAATAGCAATGGTATCTTCCACACTGGGCTCATCTACCAACACTTTTTGGAACCGACGCTCAAGTGCGGCATCTTTTTCAATGTATTTTCGGTACTCATCCAGGGTGGTAGCCCCCAGACAATGCAGCTCACCACGTGCTAGTGCTGGTTTTAGCATATTACCAGCGTCCATAGCGCCATCGGCTTTACCAGCACCGACCATGGTATGTATTTCATCGATAAATAAAATCACCTGGCCTTCTTCTTTGGCCAGCTCATTCAGCACAGCTTTTAACCGCTCTTCAAATTCACCACGGTATTTGGCACCGGCCAGCAAAGCCCCCAAATCAAGCGACAACACTCGCTTATTTTGTAAGCCGGATGGCACCTCTTTGTTGATGATTCGCAGAGCCAGCCCTTCAACTATCGCCGTTTTCCCTACGCCCGGTTCACCAATCAACACCGGGTTATTTTTGGTACGACGTTGCAATACCTGAATGCAGCGGCGGATCTCTTCATCCCGACCGATCACCGGATCTAATTTGCCGGCTTCTGCTCTGGCCGTCAGGTCAACCGTATATTTACTTAGTGCCTGCCGGGTATCTTCTGCGTTCGGGTCCTCTACTTTCTGGCCGGCGCGCATATCATCAATGCCTTTCATTAAGGCGTCTTTGGTGACGCCTTGCTCACGCAAAATAGTGCCTAAGGTCCCTTTATCCTCAGTAGCCGCCAGCACAAACAGTTCACTGGAAATATACTGGTCGTTGCGTTTCTGAGCATATTTATCGCACAGATTCAATAAGGTACCCATCGCAGCGGAAAGCTGCACATCAGCGCCTACGCCTTCAACGGTCGGCAAACGCTCAATGGCCTGGGTCACCTTTAAACGCAATTCATTAAAGTTAATGCCTAATTTATTCAGTAAATCGCGAACCGTGCTGCCATCCTGATTCAATAAAGCATGCATCAAGTGAACAGGCTCAATAAACTGATGATCACGCCCTAACGCCAGTGATTGCGCATCGGCAATGGCTTGTTGGAACTTACTGGTTAAACGGTCAAGTCTCATGACGTTCTCCAAGAAAAAACGATATCAAATGTTATAGCTTATATTGGGTAGGCCTGAGCAGTTTTCAAGCAGATGGTGTCAAATTATTGACTAGGATCAAACTTAAGGCTGCAACCAAATGCAGGAAGCCATACGGCCGGTCTGGCCGTCGCGACGATAGGAAAAAAACAATTCGGGTTGGCTCAGAGTGCAATAATCACCACCATAAATAGCGGTAACACCCACGGCTTGCAAACGCTGCCGGGCCAGTTCATACAGGTTTGCCAGCCACTTGCCTTGCGTACTGGGTTGAAAAGCAGTTTCAGCACCATTCTGCCGTGCGATAAATTGCGTCCGCACTTCAGCCCCCACCTCAAATGCCTTAGGGCCAATAGCCGGCCCAAGCCAGGCCATCACCTCTGTCGGCTGTGTAAAGTTCGCGACCGTAGCTTCCAACACCCCGCCCAGCAAGCCCCGCCAACCGGCATGGGCGGCTGCAACTTGCTGACCAGAGCGATCACAAAACAACACGGGCAAGCAATCGGCGGTCATCACGCTGCATACCTGGCCGACAGCTGAGCTGACAGCAGCATCGGCTTGCAAGGTACTATTTGCCTGCCTGGGTAAGCGCAACACGGCAGTGCCATGCACCTGCTCCAGCCAGACAGGCGCAGCAGGCATGCCAGCATGCTGCTGAAGTAACTGCCGGTTTCGCTGCACCTGCTCAGGAGCATCGCCAACATGATCGCCCAGGTTTAATGAGGCAAAAACACCTGTTGAATAACCACCAAAGCGGGTACTACTGCACGCTTTCACCCATTCAGGCGCTGGCCAGTCGGGGGTAATAAACCGCAAGGGTCCGCCTTGATGCAAAGCCAACTCAGGCATCTTCCATCCCATGCTCTAAGGTATCGGCTCGCAAAGTCTCTACCAGCTCACGCATGTCATCCGGAATAGGTGCCTGCCATTCCATCGTTTCCCCTGTAACAGGATGATCCAATCGAAGTAAGGCAGCATGCAGTGCCTGCCGTTGAAAACTTCTCAGACAAACTCTGAACGCTTCAGATGCACCTTTAGGAGGCCGTGGACGACCTCCATAGACAGGGTCCCCTACCAGCGGGTGATGCAGTGACTGCATATGCACCCGGATCTGGTGAGTCCGTCCCGTTTCCAACCGAAGTCGCAATCGGGTATGGGCGCGGAATTTCTCCATCACCCGGTAATGGGTTACAGCAGGCTTACCGCCTTCATCAATGGCCATCAGGGTTCGCTGGGTCTGATGCCGACCGATGGGCGCATCGACCATGCCACCACCGGTTAGCGTACCGTGACACACCGCCTCATATTCCCGGGTGATGAACCGTTGCTGCATGGCGGCAACCAAAGCAGTTTGGGCTGGCACCGTCTTCGCAACCACCATCACCCCAGAGGTGTCTTTATCCAGCCGGTGAATAATACCGGCCCGGGGTACTTCAACAATATCAGGTGCATGATGCAATAATGCATTCAGTAAGGTACCGGCCTGATTACCTGCTCCTGGGTGAACCACCAGCCCTGCTGGTTTATTTAATACCAAAATATCATCATCTTCATACAGGATGTTCAGTGCAATATCTTCAGCCTCGTGTTGCACTTCTTCCTGCAGCTCGGCCTCAATATCGACTTGCTCCCCCCCCATCAACTTAAGCCGGGGCTTAGACTCAACTTCACCGTTAATACGAACCTGGTTGGCCTGGATCCAGCTTTTAATACGCGAACGTGAATAATCGGGGAACAATTCGGCTAAAACCTGATCTAAGCGCTTACCAAATAGATGGTCAGGGACGATTTCTGATAGTTTAATTTGTTTTGTCATGACGGAAGCAGTTATCCTGTGTGCATTCCCGATAGCTCTGAGTTAGAATCGGGTTTCTCTGGGTATTATTTTAACGGTTTTACCAACAACTGGACAGCTAAAGGCTGACGGAGTTATGGATTTATACATGAATACGAAGTTTTCAACGATAATAATGGTTGTCGTGCTGGCAGTCACGCTAAGCGCCTGTGCGGGAAAAACCAAGCGTGAGCCAGTTTCTACCACGCAAAATGCACAAGCCATGTATGCTGAAGCCAAGCAAGTGCTGGATTCTGGCTTATTTAATCGTGCCATTGAGCTGTTGAAGGGTGTGGAAAGTCGTTATCCATTCGGCCCAATGGCCCGTCAGGTCCAGCTGGATTTAATTTACGCTTACTACCGTTCCAACAATTTACCACAAGCGCTCGCCAATATTGACCGCTTTATTCGCTTAAACCCGAACCATCCTGATTTGGATTACGTGTATTACATGCGCGGACTGACCAATTTAAAAGCGGATGAAAACGCGTTTCAATCCTTCTTTGGCATTGATCAAGCCGATCGTGATTTAGCCAGTACCCGTCAGGCCTTTGATGACTTTCGCACTCTGTTGACTCGGTACCCGGACAGCAAATACAGTGCAGATGCCCGCGGCCGGATGCAGCATATCCGTGAAACCCTGGCCAGACACGAATTGCTGATTGCCGACTACTACATGCGCCGGGGTGCCTACCTGGCGGCAGCCAATCGGGGGAAATACGTGGTGGAATTTTTCCGCGAATCACCTCAGGTTGAGCAAGCATTGGAGTTTATGGTCAAAGGGTATGACAAGTTAGGTCTGGTCAAGCTTCGCGATGATGCCTATGAAGTATTAAAGCTCAATTATCCGGCTAACAGTACCCGCATCTGATCGCCACAAATGGCTTAAAGCCAACACTAAAAAAGGTGTCCGAACTAATGGACACTTTTTTCTGTGTACCCCACCCTGCTCATGGTTAACTGATGGCTTCCAAAGCTTCGGCCAACGTGGAAATGGCCGTCACCGTCATATGCTCTATCGGTTCTTTCGGGGCATTCGACTTCGGCACAATGGCCCGGCGAAAACCATGCTTAGCAGCTTCCCGCAACCGCTCCTGACCACTGGGCACCGGCCGGATCTCGCCAGACAAGCCAACTTCACCGAACACCACCAAATCATGCGGTAAAGGCCGGTTGCGAAAGCTGGACACCAACGCCAGCAAGGTAGCCAGGTCAGCGCTGGTTTCCTGTACCCGGATCCCACCCACCACATTGACAAAAACATCCTGATCCGCCATCTGCATACCGGCATGACGATGCATCACGGCCAACAGCATGGAAATACGGTTTTGATCCATCCCCAAAGTGACCCGCCGGGGGTTATTCAATGGCGAATGATCCACCAGCCCCTGAATTTCGACCAACAAAGGTCGGGTTCCTTCCCATAGCACCATGACAATACTGCCAGACTGTACCTCTTCACTGCGGCTTAAAAAAATCGCCGATGGGTTTTTGACCTCTTTCATACCCTGACCAGTCATGGCAAAAACCCCCAGCTCATTCACCGCGCCAAAACGGTTTTTATTGCCTCGCAAGGTACGGTATCGACTGTCAGCATCGCCATCCAACAGAATTGAGCAATCTATGCAATGTTCCAGCACCTTGGGCCCGGCCAAGCTGCCATCTTTGGTCACATGGCCAACCATAATGACCGCAATATGATGCTGCTTGGCGAAACGGGTTAAAAACGCCGCACTTTCCCGCACTTGTGATACGCTGCCAGGGGCCGACTGAATATCGGCCATATGCATCACCTGTATCGAGTCGATCACCATCACTTTGGGTTGCTCTTGCTGTGCCAGGTGGCAAATGGTTTCCACATTGGTTTCTGCCAGCATTTTTAAGCGTGTAGTTGGTAAGCCAAGACGGTTTGCCCGCAACGCAACCTGCTGCAAAGACTCCTCACCAGTGACATACAAAGCTGAACTCTGCTCAGCCAGACCACACATCATTTGCAGTAATAAGGTACTTTTACCGGCACCGGGGCTACCACCAATCAAGACGGCAGACCCCGGCACAATTCCGCCGCCTAACACGCGGTCCAATTCAGAAAAGCCAGAACTAAAGCGTGGAACATCCTGTAAGTCGACTTCATCCAACCGCAATACTTTGGCCGCAGCAGTCCCGGCGTAACCATCAAAGCGACTGGATTTTGTTTTTGTTGCCCCTAATCGCACTTCAGTGATGGTGTTCCAGGCCCCGCATTCATTGCACTGACCTTGCCAACGCATAAAGTCGGCACCGCAGTCATTGCAAACATAGGCTGTTTTACTTTTGGCCATATTGCTCCTTAGCTTACTAAGCAAGTATTAAATACTGCTAAGAGTTGGTATTAAAGGCATAGTTATTGCTTTTCAAATAAGAAAAACGTAGCGTACTGTCATTATACTGGCATGGTGCCGACCTGATGACGCTGAATCATTGAGATTATGACAGCCCCTGACTTACAAGAACATCTTACCATTATTGAGCGATTGAAAAGCTTAGTCCAGACATCTGATTTTGATCAGATGTTTACTATGCTGACCAGCGATTTGCCTAAATCCAAGCAATTTTTGCTCAAAATGGAGCTAAAGCGACTTTCCCAGCCTTGCGACTACTTTATTGATCTTCGCGGCCATGTAGATGGTGATGTGAAACCTTTCTCGTTCCAGGGAAAAACGCACTACATGGATGAGCAGGCCATCAAAGTTTTTGAGCAGGGTATTCACGACTATGGCCGATTCACCTTGGGTGTGTATGAAGATGTCATGAATACCGATAACAATTATCGGGTGATGCATCGTAAAGAAACGGAGCAACGGGTTCGCAAAGCGCTCAATGCAAACAACCCAGAGTTGGATGTAGAAGAACAACAGCCCAACCGCCAACATCAGGCTCGCTTTGTCCAGTTTGCCAGCTATATCAGCCGGGCAGAAGAGCGGATGAATTACAGTATTACTGTAGAAATCATACATGACGACGGGAAAAAGCATGCAGCACAAACCACAGATATATCTGTGCAAGGCTGTAAACTCAAACTGGCCAAAACCGTTCAAATTGAACAAGGCAGTTCGCTGGGCGTGTTTTTTCGCGAACTGGAACAAGAGTTTACACTCGACAAAAATGCACCCATTCGCTATGAAGTTCTGGAAGTCAGCAGGCTGGATCCAAAATATCAACAAATTCGGCTAAAGCGCATTGAGCAAAACAACGCTCAGGATGACGAGTTTTCTGCCTTCATCAATAAGTTTATTCATGGCAACAAACGACGTTACAAACTGAACCTGGATAACACACTTGATGCGGTTGTGATTAAAGGCTATGAGCAGTTTTTTGTGCCTCGAACCAGCGCTTTGGCAATTTTTATTTCAGTGCACGAAGGCAAGTCCAATCCTCAATGCGTGCTGACCACCGAAAACAGCCGGGCCAGCTATCATTACTTTCAAGACGAGCAGCAACGCTCTGTCTTGCCTCAGGTACTAAGTGCTAAACGGCTAAAACAGTTACTGAAATTACCTGCCGACCAACGCAGCACTGTATTGTTTTGTTTTACGCATGCAGCCAAAGGCAAGCTTTACTTTTACAGTGCCACCGCAGAAGAGTTAGCCGGAAATGATGAATTGCACAACGTATTTCTTGGCTTTGGCGCCAGCAAAAAAAGCTGGAAAGTGTTTCAGCTTAGCTTGCAACCAACTTCGGCTAAATACAGCCAGCTACAATTTCAAATACCCGATAGCGCTACGGCAGAATCGCAAAAGAAAGGCACTCATCTACTCGATGGTTATCTAAAAAACCTTCGTTTTATGGTAAGTATGGCAGATATCACCAGCGACCCCAGCAATTTCTGGTATCAGCAAATCCGTTTTGATAAAGCAAAGTTAAGCCAGCTTAACCACTTTGCTCATGCCAAACTGGCTAAGTTGCCTTTTTGCGAAGCCATCCCGGTTAAGTACGTTAACTTGCGCTCGGAGGCACGCTACCTCTACAAAACGGCAGTCGAATTGTTTGATGCAAACAAACAAGCGTTACCACAGGCCTTCAGCCGGGACTTTTCGCCCAATGGCATGCAAGTTGAAAGTGTACTGCCTCTGCATGTGAGTAAAGGAGACCTTGTACGGATCAATTTGCCTGATCTGCAGAAAATCAGTAATAAATACACACTCAGCCAACTGCCATATGAAGTCATGGCAGTGAGTAAAAGTGGCACCATTATGAATCTAAAAGCAGTAACTGCTGAGAATGAGCATGCGGGCAAGCAATTTTTTCAGTTATTGATCCAAAATAACCGCAGCAAGCTTACCGTTGCTGAAGAGCCGGTGAAACATCCAGGGCTGGCACCTGCCCTTCGCAATATGTATGTAAAAGCGCTCGATTGCTTTCCATTTTATATTCATCGAAAAGGCATTCGCTACGACTTAAAAGCCGTCGCTAGCGGCTATCAGCCTAATAGTCTTCACCGAGTCTTGCAACAATTGGGGGCCGATCAAGAACATCTTAGTATCGAGCCACTGATCAAACACAATGCAGTCAGCCTGCATTTTGCTAACCAACTGAAAAACATGAAACGGCAAGATCCACCGAAAGATTACGAGCTTTATATACTGTTATCTGACAACTGGCACCAGTCTCCAGAGTCCGGGATCCAATGCAGCTATGACTACGAGTTTTCGGCAGAGCCTGAAAAGCAGAGCTATATCCAGCAAGCCGTTGACGCCGGAAAGCAAGTGCTGGCATATAAGATCTGGTTGTCACGCACGGGCAGGCCCGATAGTGATTACATTGCCCAAGAGCTTGAATACATCAGTCAGTATGCCATTCATAAAGCAAAAATGATTGAGGAAGAGTTGTGGAGTGTGGTCGGCGTCGGCGAGTTGATTGATATTACCGATGAAGTATTACTTCGCTTTGCTATTTCCCCCGAGCAAAGAGCCAGGCAAAACCAGGCTCGACAGCAACTGATGGTTAAGTACTCAGCTCCACCAGCCAATTAGCCAACTTAGGAAAGTGGTCGTCCACAGCTTTGGGATGCGTCAGCATAGAGATATGATCGTAGTCCAGCAGTGCTCCTGCAGAGCTACCAAGACGGGTCAGCTTTGTCTGCTGTTGACCTGTCTCTGTGATAAAAGCCTGCACATCGTCTGGATGCCCCAGCACCCGATCACGCTCTGCCACAAAGTGCCATAAAGGTGGCCAGTGAACCTGCTTCGCTGCGGCAGCATAATCAAAACCATCGCTGCAATCGACAAAGTCATCGGCTTGGATCCAACGAATGCAATCCGCTAAGAACTGCCGTGGCTCGTCATCGGCACCTATCCGCCAGCGCCGCGCAGGGAAATACCCATGCTTACGAGCAAGCCAGGAGCCAAGCTGATTCCAGATCAAGTCAACTTTCAAACGCTTTTCCAGACTCTGTCCGTGGATCTTTCGCTTGCTGCCAAAGCAAACTTTAGAGCGGACTTGCTCCAGTAGCTCGGGGTGACGGCTCAAACTGGCAGCAGCCAGCACACCGCCCCAGGAATGCGAAATAATATGGACAGGTTGTTGATGAGTCTGCCAGACATGCTGCAGTAACGCCGGGATATCCTGACAAATCAATTGCTGCTGGCTGTGATCAAAGCCACTGGAACTATGCGGTAATGACCGTCCCCGGCCGGCAAAATCTGCGCAGTACACTGCAAAACCTTGATCAGCCAGGTAGCACCCTAACCCTTTTCCTGATGCGCTGTAAAAAATACGGCCATTTTCAATAGCCCCGTGCAGCATTAATACGGCCCCTACCGGCTCTGCTAATGGTAATAACCGACGTATATGCAGTTGGTAATGGCTGACGGGCAGATAGTAAGAGTGTTGCTGGTGCTTCATGCAGGTACATCATCCATCAAATACAACAATTGCAATAACGATCCCTGCCGAATAGCGACTTGTGCCTGAGCCTGCACCACAGGCTTGGCATGAAAGGCCACGCCCATGCCGGCGGCAGCCAGCATGGGTAAATCATTGGCACCATCGCCAATCGCAACCTGCTGCTGCTTAGGAATATGGTATTGCACAGCCAATTGCCTGAGTGCTTCGGCTTTCCTGCTGGCATCAACGATCTCACCTTTGACCTGGCCGGTCAGCTTTCCCTGTTCAATCTCTAGTTGGTTGGCAAAGGTGGCCGTTAACTTCAACTGCTGTTTTAAAGCCTCGGTAAAATAGGTAAAGCCACCGGAAGCAATCGCCACATGCCAACCATGCTGCTGTAACTGCTCCACCAGTTTAGTCAATCCAGGCATCAGCGGTAATGTATTCAACACTTCAGCCAGAATGGTCTCGTCCGCTCCAGCCAAGGCGCTAACCCGCTCACGAAGACTGGCAGCAAAATCCAGTTCGCCATGCATGGCTCTAGCGGTCACCTTGGCGACCTCATCACCCACACCGGCTAACCTGGCAATTTCATCTATGCATTCGATCTGGATGGCAGTCGAGTCCATATCCATCACCAGCAAGCCGGGTTGTTGCAAGCAGGGAGCTTGCTCAAGATACGCCAACTCCAGCTGCATACTTTGACCAAGTAACATCAACTGTTGCTGTGAATGATGATCCAAGGTAACGGGCAATGATAACAGCAGGGCTGGCTCTAACTCAGCGTGTGGCTGCAGTACACTCATCCGAATCGGCAGCCCTTGCAACACATCCATTGACTCCAGCAATTGATTCAGAGGTTTCAGCGTCAGTTCAGTGCCAAATAGCCGGATACTGGCCTGCGTAGGTGTTTGCATTGGCTCCAGCTTGCATTGTGCTTCACTCAGAATTGCCGCATCCTGCATCAGTTGCAATTGCAACTGACCGGGACGCCAATTGAACCATGCCCCACCAGGGGTCTGGCATAAGGATAACAAGGATAACTCTGACCAAGCGGCCGGGTCCAGCTGGTAACAATGCGACACCTTTTCACCTATACTTTGCTTATACACCATGGCATTCTACTCAAAAAATACCACTAATGTCAGTGTTTCAGGACACCTATGCAGACAGAGTCAATGAAATTACGCCCAACCTCGCGCTTGATCAAGCTGCTGCAGTTACTACTGGCGGTGTTGGGTCTGTGGCTAATTTTACACAGCTGGGTAAGCCTGAAAGCGCAAGGAAATCTGTTGATGCAACAGCAGTCAGAGCAGCTGATGCGCAGCACACTGCAATCGATGGCCGACACCGCGGTTTACCTGCTGGAAAACGACCAACTGGATGCTCTGAACCAGCTCAACCGTCATATTGCTGCCAACCCATATGTCTATGACGTTGCAGTGTATGACAGTAATGGCAGCCGGATCAGTGGCTCAGAGCCGGTGTTACCCGCTCGCCAACTCTATGCACTCGATTATCAGGAAAGACTACTGCCATTGCTGCATGATATTCGCAATGATGAGGATCAATTGCTGGGGTATATTCGTATCAGTCTGCGCACAGAGCAACAGAGCCTGCCTTTGCAACAGGGTTGGCACCAACTGATGCAACAGGTGCTGTGGCTATTGGTGTTGGCCGGCCTGGTCGCGTTTTTCCTCAAACGCGGGCATTCACGCTTTTCTAGGTTATCGTTACGGGTGCGCAAGCCTTAACTGCAATACCTCCAAGGTATTTTTCCATAACTGCTCCGCCAATTGTGCTTTCGGTTCTGGCCGTAAATCACAAAACTGCTTAAAGACCCGTGCCAGTTGCGCCGGGGTATTCATTTGCCCTTGAAAACCAGCCAATGGCATTGCCGGTGCATCGGTTTCCAGCACAAATGCATCCAGTGGCAGCTGCTGAACAGCACGCTTGGTTTTCGCCGCCCGCTCATACGTAATAGTGCCACCTATGCCAAGCTTAAACCCCAAATCAATAAAAGCCTGACCTTGTTCCGGGCTGCCTGAAAATGCATGCAAGATACCACCCTGTTTAAAGCCTGTGCGCTTCATTGCTGCCAATAAATGCGGCTGTGATTTTCGATGGTGCAAAATAACTGGCTTCTCAAGCTGGATGGCAAGCTGCAGTTGGGCTTCAAACAACTGCTGCTGAATCGCAAAGCTATCAGGGGAAAGCGAAAAATCAAGGCCAATTTCGCCAATGGCGCAGACCACACTGCCTTGCTGCTGCATGAGTTCACCGAGTGCCCCAACATCGCCAAGGCTATGCTGGCTGACCCACCACGGATGAATACCAAGCGCGACCTGCCATTCAGCATGCTGTTGCTGCAACTGCAACAACATGGGCCAATGCTGGCGACAAACAGCGGGGATTAATAAGCCAGCAACTCCAGCCTGCCTGGCATCCTGCCAATGCTGGGTGATATTATCCGCAAGCTCTGGAAGATTCAGGTGACAATGACTATCGAACAGTTTCAGGGACATAGCCGGTCAATCGACCAACGACCGTCATCCTGCTTTGAGTACATAAAGCGATCATGCAGCCGGTGCTCGCCTCCCTGCCAGAATTCAATGTGCTGTGGCTTCACCAGAAAACCACCCCAAAATGACGGCAGGCTGATGTCACCCTGAGCGAACTTATGTTTCACCTCAGCAAATTTTTGCAACAAGGCTTGCCGAGTGGAGATAGGCCGGCTCTGCTCGGAAGCCCAAGCGGCCAGCTGGCTTTCCTTTGGCCGTGATAAGAAATACTTCATCACCTGACTGCTTGGCACTCGCTCTGCAGTACCATACACGATCACCTGTCGCTCCAGCGGATGCCAGGGAAAATGCAAACTGACTTTTGGATTTTCCGCCAGCTCGGTTGCTTTACGGCTACCCAGGTTGGTGTAAAACACAAAGCCAGCAGGGCTGACATCTTTTAACAACACCAGACGCTGCGATGGCTGCCCGGCGGCATTGACCGTCGCCACACACATCGCGGTTGGGTCCGGTAACTCGGCCTCAACAGCATCTTGCAACCAGCGCTCAAACTGCAGGATAGGATCAGCCTGTAGCTTATCAATATCCAGCTTATCTCTGCTGTAATTACGCCGTATTGCATCAATCTTCATCACATCCGCTCCATTACCTCAATACCCAGTAAGTTCAACCCCTGCTTCAACATCCGGGCCGAAACCATGCTAAGCATTAAACGGCTGGCCCGTAGCTCTGGTTCAATACCATCTTTTAAAATAGGACAGGCTTCGTAGAAGCTCATAAATAAACTGGCCAGCTCATACAGGTAGTTACACAACAAATTAGGCTGAGCGTCTTTAATCACCAGCTGCAGGGTTTCTTCAAAACGCAGTATTTTTAGTGCCAATTGTTTTTCTTGCGACTGTTGCAGCTGGATCGCTGCACTAAAATCATCAGCCAATTCAGCTTTACGCACAATACTCCGAACCCGACTGTAAGCATATTGCAGATAGGGTGCCGTTGCCCCTTCAAAGCTGAGCATCGCATCCCAGCTGAAAATGTAGTCGCTGGTGCGATTTTTCGACAGATCAGCAAATTTCACCGCACCAATCCCTACTTTCTGGGCCACCAGCTGCATATCCGCTTCACTAAGCCCACTGGATTTTTCCCGCACTACAGCATCAGCCCGGCTCACCGCCTCATCCAGCAAGTCCGTCAGTTTAACCGTCCCTCCGGTTCGGGTTTTGAAGGGCTTGCCATCTTCGCCCATCATGGTACCAAAGGGGCAATGATCGTACGCTGTGGCATCACGCAACAAGCCTGCCTTGCGTGCGGTCAGTTCCACCTGTTTAAAGTGCAGGCCCTGACGGGCATCGGTAAATATAATAATGCGATCAGCTTTTAACTGATGACTGCGGTACTGACAAGCGGCTAAGTCGGTGGTGGCATACAGAAATCCACCGCCCGTTTTTTGAATAATGAATGGCGATGGCTTGCCTTCTTTATCGGCCAGCTCTTGCAAAAACACCACCAAAGCGCCCTGATCTTCCACCGCCAGGCCAGTCGCTTTCAGCTGTTCAACAATACCTTGTAGCATGGGGTTGTAGGCACTTTCTGGTTTGATGTCATCGTGCGTCAGGGTAACATTAAGCTTCTGGTAGACGTCGTCACTGTGTTTAATCGAGGTATCGATAAACAACTGCCACAGTTTCTGGCAATGCGCATCACCACTTTGCAGTTTCACCACATAATCACGGGATTTGTCGGCAAAACCATCTTCATCATCAAAGCGTTTTTTCGCTTCGCGGTAAAAGTTTTCTAAGTCAGCCAGCGCCACCTGCTCTAAATCTATGCCAGCCGCCAGCTGATCTTCCAGGTGAGCGATCAACATACCAAACTGAGTGCCCCAATCCCCCATGTGGTTCTGACGGATCACCCGATCACCCCAGAACTCCAGGCAGCGCACCACGGCATCACCAATAATGGTGGAGCGCAAATGACCAACGTGCATTTCTTTCGCCAGATTTGGCGCTGAGTAGTCCACCACTACGGTTTGTGGCTGGTCATTCTGGCTGACCCCAAGCTTGGGATCTTGTGCAGCCTGGCTTAACTGTGAGGCCAGCCAGTTGGCTTTAAGCGTCACATTGATAAAGCCCGGCCCGGCAATCTCAACCTTATCGGCGATGGCTTGCAGATCCAGTGCATCAACCAGCTGCTGTGCCAACTGGCGCGGGTTGGTTTTTAGTTGCTTAGCGGCGCTCATGGCACCATTGATCTGATAGTCACCAAATTCCGGCCGGGTACTCACCGTGACGGCCGGGTTGGTCTCTGCAGGGACACCCAGAACCGCAAAAGCAGCCTGAGTTTTTTGGGTCAATAATTGCTTAATATTCATGCGCTCAGCCTGTTAATGTTCACGGGTTTTCATAAACTGGATCTTCGGGTAGCGTTCCATCGATAAATTCAGGTTCACCATGGTCGGGGCGATATAGGTCAGGTTATCACCGCCATCCAGCGCCAGATTCTGACTGGCTTTTTTCTTAAATTCAGCCATGGCTTTACTGTCATCACTGTATACCCAGCGTGCCGTCGAAACATTCACACTTTCATACATCGCATCCACGTTATACTCAGATTTCAGACGGTGCACCACCACATCAAACTGCAGTATACCGACGGCTCCAACAATCAAATCGTTGCTGTCAATGGGTCGAAATACCTGCACAGCACCTTCTTCCGATAGCTGCACCAAGCCTTTCAACAACTGTTTTTGCTTCAACGGATCGCGCAAGCGGATCCGGCGAAACAGTTCAGGGGCAAAGTTAGGGATACCACTAAACTGCATATCTTCGCCAACGGTAAAAGTATCGCCAATTTTAATGGTGCCGTGATTGTGCAGGCCAATAATATCACCTGGCCAGGCGGCCTCAACATGCTCACGATCACCGGCAACAAAAGTCAAAGCATGGGAAATCTGCACGTCTTTGCCAATCCTGACATGGCGCATTTTCATGCCTTTTTCATACTTGCCAGAGCAAATGCGTAAGAAAGCAACCCGATCCCGATGCTTTGGATCCATGTTCGCCTGAATCTTAAACACAAAGCCGGTAAAAGCATCTTCATTTGGTTGCACCGTTCGGCTGTTGGTATCACGCGGTTGTGGGGTTGGTGCCCAGGCTGTTAAGCCATCCAGCATATGGTCAACACCAAAGTTACCTAACGCAGTACCGAAAAATACCGGGGTTAACTTACCTTGCAAAAATAGCTCCTGATCAAACTCGTGGCTGGCCCCTTGCACCAACTCAAGCTCCTCGCGCAGCTCATCGGCTAAAGAACCAATGCGAGCATCCAGCTCAGGGTTGTGCAAGCCCTTGATCACTTGCAGATCCTGAATGGTATGACCCATACCTGACTTGTACAAAATGATTTCATCTCGTTGCAAATGATACACACCCTTAAACTCTTTGCCGCAACCAATCGGCCAAGTGATTGGCGCGCAGGCGATATTCAGCACGCTTTCCACTTCATCCAGCAAATCAATAGGATCACGAATATCGCGATCCATTTTGTTCATAAAGGTTAGAATAGGGGTATCACGCAATCGGGTGACTTCCATCAGCTTGATGGTACGCTCTTCCACCCCTTTGGCGGCATCAATCACCATTAAGCAGGAGTCAACCGCCGTTAAGGTGCGATAGGTATCTTCTGAGAAATCTTCGTGGCCAGGAGTATCCAGCAGGTTGACCAGGCAGTCATTGTAAGGAAACTGCATCACCGAGGTGGTCACCGAGATGCCCCGCTCTTTTTCCATCTCCATCCAATCCGAGGCTGCATATTGCCCTGACTTTTTCCCTTTGACGGTCCCTGCTTTTTGGATCAGCTCACCAAACAATAGTACCTTTTCAGTAATGGTGGTTTTACCGGCATCGGGGTGACTGATAATAGCGAAGGTACGGCGACTGTTAATTTCGTGCTGTAGCTGTTGATTGCTCATTCAATACTCTTGGTAACAATAGCAAAAGATGCAAAAGATCCCTGGATCCACTGCGATACATAAAAATTTTGCTGCATTTTACCGCGAAAGGTCGAGCGGGGGAAACCTTATTGCTAACCAAACTGGGTCAGATAACTGACAACCTGCTGCTCTAGCCAGCTGGCAACCCGCCCCATGGTATAACCCTGCTCACAGATTAATTGATAAGACTGCCAGTTCAACGCCCCTGGATGCTTGAGCACCCGCAGCTGCTCGGCTTTTAGCTGCTCCATAATGACCGGCTGAGGCAAGCGCGACCAGCCAGCACCACTGATGACCGCATCGCGAATAAGTTCAAATTGGGTCAGCGCCAGGTAATTGGATGCACCCGATAATTGCGGTACCAATAAGTCATCCTGCAAATAGGCGGTGGTCACCTGGGTGTGCTGTTGCAGATCATCATCATGCACCATGGGCAAACGACAAAGCGCGTGCTCAGGGCAGGTCACCATCATCACTCTAAGCCCCCCCAATGGCCGAAACTGCAGACTTTCATGCGGCTCATTTTGCTGCGCCAGACCAAAGGCCAGATCGACCGATTGCCAATCAACCAACTCGGGAAGCTCCTGCGGCGGTGCCAGATAAACCGAAATTCCGGTCAGTGGAAACTGCTGTTTCAGCGCCGTCATGGTCTCACGCCAGAAACGTTCAGGCAGTGCATCATCGCGGGCTATCCGTAAGGTAGATTCAATGCCACTGCGTTGCTGCTGACAACGTTGCTCAATTTGACGGGCCGATTGCAGCAATCGGATGCAATCGGGCTTAATGGCCCAGGCAATTGGAGTCGCCGCTAGCTCATTGCCGGAGCGTTCAAACAAAGTCACGGCCAACTCATCTTCAAAGCTACTGAGTACACTGCTAATGGTGGTGCGACTACGGCCCAACTGTCTAGCAGCCGCTGCCACCGAGCCCTCTTCCAGCACCACTAGAAAGACTTCAGCTTGAATAACTTTCATCACCACCTCTACCAGCGACGAAAAACTCGTCGGCTGGCGATTATCTGCTATCGTTTTACCTCCCATAGAATAGCGCCATCAAAGCAGTTCGGCAAGAATTGCTTCATGATACACGTGAAACACACTGACGAATAAATTGTCACTTTTTTACCATAAATCGAGGTTGTTATGTTGTCGCTGAACATCCGTTCGGAGTCATCGATTCTAAAATTTTCTGCAGCCGGAGCCGGTTTCTTTGCACTGGTAGGCATTGGCTGGGGGCTGTGGGCCCATTCAATGGCCATCGTCTTTGATGGCAGTTACTCTCTGGTTAGTTTAGGTCTGTCGCTGCTGTCCTTACTGGCGTTAAAGGTGGCGACATCACCGGCCGACAGCCGCTTTAACTTTGGCCGCTTGCCAGCCGAGCCTTTGGCAATTGCCGTAAAAGGCTTGGTCATTCTGCTGGTGTGCCTGGTGTCGTTCGGCGCTGCCGTAATGGCCATCCTGCATGGCGGCCGGGAAGTGGCTGCTGGCAAAGCAATATTCTTTGCACTGTTAAGTGTGCTACTGTGTTTCTTTATCTGGTGGCGGCTGCGTAAAGCCAATACTAGCCTGCAATCGGTGCTGGTCGAAGCTGAGCAGAACCAGTGGTGGATGGATGGAGTCCTTAGCCTGGCGGTATTGCTTGGTTTTGTGCTGACCTGGTCCATGCAATTCACGGCTATGGCGCATTGGGCTTTGTATGCTGACCCAGTGTTGGTGATCCTGGTCTCTGGCTACTTTATACAGGTACCATTGAAGATGCTGAAAAATGCCGTCAATGAGCTCTTGATGGTCAGCCCCTCGGCGGAGCTACGCAAGCAGGTGTACCGTGAGCTGGAAAGCTTAGGTATTTCACACCGCCAGTGCAAGATGGCCAAAAGCGGTAGCTACCTGCTGTTGGAAGTACGCATCGGTATTGAGCGGGCCGAACAAATGCAAGGGGTACAAAAGCAACTGGAGCGTCAATTGGCACAATTGCCACTGGAGCCGGTGATCTGGCTGGACTTTTACTGCAAACCCAGTCATAGCCAGCAACGACTCGCTTAACAAAAGAGTCGTTGCATTCTCCTTAACATCACTGCTGGTCTGCTCTTAACGCTTATATTTCACTTTCTGCTCAACGAGGTATACAATGCGCAGGTTTTGCTTTTTGCTATCGAGGATAAGCCATGCCTGATATAGTCGTGATGTTTTTTGTACTTGGCTTGATTGCCGGTCTGCTTCGATCTGACCTGACTATCCCCAAAGCGGCCTACGATATCCTCAGCTTATTGTTGATGCTGACCATAGGTTTAAAAGGTGGCATGGCCTTGCACGGCAACCTTAACCTGCAGTTGATCCCTGAACTTGGCAGTGTCATTCTGATTGGCGCGCTTTTTCCACTGCTACTCTACCCAGTATTGCGCAGCCTGGTTCGCTTGTCATCGGCAGATAGTGCCAGCTTTGCTGCTCACTATGGTTCAGCCAGTGCCGGTACCTTTGCGGTAGCTTTAGCTTATGCGGAAAGCATGCAGCTCACTATTGGCGCTCAGGT
>JAIUMG010000014.1 GCA_022565655.1 Alkalimonas sp. | reverse complement strand
ACCAATCTGAGTACATCCGTTACTGGCAAGATACAGCAGTGCAAGAAGCCTTGCACTATGCCTATCAAAAAGGCGCTATTATTGGGGGGACCTCGGCCGGTAACGCCATTTTGGGCGAAGTCGTGTACAACCCTGATGGTGTCGGCAGTGCGGTGTCCAGTGAAGTTGCGACGGATTTTTGTGATGCCAATATCAAGTTCAGCGGCGACTTTTTACAGGCACCGATGCTCAAAGGTACCCTAACCGATACTCATTTTAAACAGCGTGATCGGATGGGGCGGCTGATGACTTTTCTGGCGCACCATCAGGCTCAGGATCTAACCGGGATCGCGGTATCCGAGCAAACAGCACTCTGGGTAGAGCGCAATGGCTGGACGGAAGTAGTCGGCCAGCATGAAGTCTATATGGTGCGGGCCGATGCACAAACGCGCTACCAACAAACAGAATGTGGCCAGCCGGTGATTATCTCCGATCTGTTGCGCTATCGCTTAACGCCTGGCGATCGCTATCAGCTTGGCAGCCATCAGACCGAGGTAGAGCCGTTGCGGATCAGTCTGGACGGCAGCCAGCAACCAATTTACCAGCCAAGCAACCCGTACTGAGGTGGCAGCATGAGGCTGGGCCTGCCCAATTTGATTGGCTCAGGCTCAGCCTTGCAGTTGCTGCTCCAGCCGCTCTTTCAGTGGGCCCTCAATCGGCACGGCTTTACCAGTTTTTTGGTCCAGGCAGACAAAGGTAATGTCGGCATTGGCGGCGATGCGATCACTGCCTTTGATCTTAACTTCCTGCCGTACCATGGCACTTTTACTGCCGATCTTGCTGAACTGAGTGCTGATTTGCAGGGTGTGCCCCATGGTGGCTGCTTCGCGGTAATTGATGTTGATGTTGACAATCACCCAAGCCAGACCCAGCTCACGGAAAAATTCTATATCGCCATTGTCTTCCAGATAGCCCCAACGGGCCTCTTCCAGAAACTCCAGATAGCGGGCGTTGTTGACGTGTTGATAGATATCGAGGTGGTAACCACGTACTTTAATTTCAGTCAGGTGAGGCATCATTATTCCCATTAGTGCAACAAAACGCTATCTTGCCATATCTATACTGGCTAGACCAGTCGTGGCAGAATTGATATCCCCAGCGGTCAAATATAAGCAAAAGCATCAGCAAACATCTGCTGCTGATGCGCGCCTTGTTTTAAGAAAGCATCGCGGGCCACGCCGACCATCGGGAAGGGACCTGCGATGTATATATCGTAGGCCTCCAGCGAGACAAAATCCTCCAGTACGGCTTCATGCACTAAGCCCGCTCTGCCTTGCCAGCTATCGTCGGGGTCTTGCACCACCGGAATAAAGCGAAATTTGCTCTGACTGCTGGCCCACTGCTGCAATTCAGGCAGCAGGTACAGCGATTCGTGCTGACGCACGCCCCAATACAAAAACACCGGCCGGTTTGAGCCCTGCTGCTGCAGTGCTTGAGCAATGCTGTAAATATAGGAAAAGCCGGTACCACCAGCCAATAGCACAATAGGGTTGTCGCGCTCGGTGCGCAAGTGGGCATGCCCTAAGCCAGCCTCAACCTGCACTGGTTGGCCCTTTTGTTGTTGTTGCTGCAAATGAGTTAGTGCCTGGCTGCTGTATTCATCGGCAGCAGAGGCACCAATATGCAACTCAAGCTCAGATAATCCTGGCAGGCTGGCCAGCGAAAATGGCCGTTTATCTTGTTCGGTCAGGCAGAGCTGCAGGTACTGACCCGGTAGAAAGTCCACTGGTTGATCCGGAATAAGCACAACCCGTTGTACATAAGGCGTTAAGGGCGTAATGGAGTCTACAATACAGGAGGTTAATGTCATGCTGGTCTCGTTCAGGCTCGTATAAATGGGTGGTGCAATACCAAATCCGTTAACGGATAGGCTAAACAACCATAGGTAAAATTTTGTGCTTTGTCGATATCGCTCAGCGGTTCAGGTGCATTATAGCGCACCTCGCCAGAGCGCAGTCGGCAAACACAGCTGGTGCAGACCCCCTGCCGGCAGCGATGCGGAAAATCGATGCCATGCTTAAGGGCTGCTTCAAGAATGGTTTCATTGGCCTGCACCAAAAACTCAATACCGGCCGGTTGTATCTGCACCCTATAACTCATTGGGGTTTGTCTGCGATATCAATGCCCAGCTCAGGCCATAACTCGTCGATACGAGCACTGACCGCTGGATCCATCACAATGGGTTCACCCCATTCCCGGTTGGTTTCGCCAGGCCATTTATTGGTTGCATCCATGCCCATTTTGGAACCAAGGCCAGATACGGGGGAGGCGAAGTCCAGGTAATCGATAGGCGTGTTTTCCACTAACGTAGTGTCTCGTGCCGGGTCCATCCGGGTGGTGATGGCCCAGATCACGTCTTTCCAGTCGCGGGCGTTAATATCGTCGTCGCAGACAATGACAAACTTAGTGTACATAAACTGGCGCAGGAAAGACCAGACACCCATCATCACGCGCTTGGCGTGGCCAGGGTATTGCTTTTTCATGGTGACAACAGCCAGCCGATAGGAGCAGCCTTCCGGTGGCAGGTAAAAATCGGTAATTTCCGGGAACTGCTTTTGCAAAATTGGCACGAACACTTCGTTCAAGGCTACCCCAAGAATGGCCGGCTCATCTGGTGGCCTGCCGGTGTAAGTGCTGTGGTAAATCGGGTTTTCCCGGTGAGTGATATGGGTGACGGTAAAAACAGGGAAGTCATCGACTTCGTTGTAATAACCGGTATGGTCGCCATAAGGACCCTCAGGTGCCATTTCACCGGCTTCAATGTAGCCTTCTAGCACAAACTCAGCACTGGCTGGCACTTGCAACTCATTGCTAATACATTGCACCACCTCGGTATTATCGCCACGCAATAAACCGGCAAAGCCATACTCAGACAGGGTATCGGGCACAGGCGTGACTGCGCCCAGGATTGTTGCAGGGTCAGCACCCAGGGCGACAGAGACAGGAAAGCGTTCACCTGGGTGTGCTTTTTGCCACTCGTAAAAGTCTAACGCGCCGCCACGGTGCGACAGCCAGCGCATGATCAGTTTGTTTTTACCTAACAGTTGCTGACGGTAAATGCCAAGATTTTGCCGCTCTTTGTGAGGCCCCTTGGTAACCGTGAGACCCCAGGTAATCAGCGGGGCGGCATCACCCGGCCAGCATGTCATAATGGGTAAACGGGTCAGATCCACATCATCGCCGCTTAAAACCACTTGCTGGCAAGCGCCTTTACGCACTTTTTTCGGCGACATATTCAAGACTTGCTTGAATATGGGCAATTTGCTGAAAGCGTCTTTTAACCCTTTGGGTGGCTCCGGCTCTTTTAAAAAAGCCAGCAGCTTGCCGACTTCGCGCAAGGCACTTACTTCTTCCTGTCCCATGCCCAAAGCAACCCGCTCTGGGGTGCCAAACAAGTTAGCTAACACCGGGATATCCGATCCCTTGGGGTTTTCAAACAGCAGCGCTGGCCCACCGGCACGAAGGGTTCGATCGGCAATTTCTGTCATTTCTAACACTGGATCTATTTCAAGCGAAATGCGTTTAAGTTGGCCTCGTTGTTCCAGTTGGTCGATAAAGTCACGCAGATCTTTGTATTTCATAGGTTCACTTTCAGTGCAAAGCGGCTCATACGCCCATTAAAAGCCGGGCGATCACTCGCAGGCTTATGAATAGTTTCTAGTATACATGGCTCTGACTCAGGTGTCAGTGGCGGCTATAGACTGAACCGATGTAAATACAGAAGTTTAGGTTTAATTGATGTGCAAATGGCATGGTTTTGTGACTATACTTCTGACAAAAGTACCAAACATTGAGGATGTATGGAGTTTCCGGCCAGTGTAAAGCAGCAAAGTTGCCAGGATTGCCTGAGTGGCCAGTCGCTGGGCTTTCAGATCAAAATGGCATTTCAGCCGATTATCGATTGGCAAACTCAATCCATTTTTGCTTATGAGGCCTTGGTACGCGGTCCGGATGGTCAGGGGGCGGCTTGGGTGTTCGAGCGGATTAATAAAGACAATCGCTATTACTTTGACCAGGCCTGCCGGGTAAAAGCCATTGAATCTGCGGCCCGACTTGGTTGCAACACCTATTTAAATATCAACTTTATGCCCAATGCAGTGTACAACCCGGAAACCTGCATTAAAGCTACGCTTGAAGCCTGTGATTTGTATGGCTTTGATAAAAAACGCATTATTTTTGAAGTGATTGAAAGTGAAGAAATACCCGATAAAGCGCATCTGAACCGCATTTTTAAAAGCTATGCCAAACATGGTTTTTTAACGGCTATTGATGACTATGGCTCAGGCTTTGCCAATCAACAATGGCTGCAAGAACTGCGGCCACATATTCTAAAGCTGGATATGTCGCTGATCCGTGATATTGACCAAAGCCCGGCTAAGCAGTTGATTGTTGAAAATACCCTGACTGAATGCGAGCTGCAGGGCACGAAAGTTTTGGCCGAAGGCATTGAAAGTGCTGCCGAGTTGGCGTATCTAACCTCGGTTGGGGTGCGTTATTTGCAAGGGTATTATTTTGCCAAACCTGCGTTGGAATCGCTGGTGCCGTTGGCGGATCTTCAGGGGTTAGCTCAGTAACCGACTTGCCCGGAGGTTTTTAGCTGTTTATGAGAAAGGCGCCGTGAGGCGCCTTTCTGGTGTGTGCCGCAGCCAAGCCTAAAAATCATAGCTTAGACGTGCATACAGCATCCGACCGGCCCGTCCAAAAGGCGAATAGTTAGAGAAGGGCGTATTGCCCGTACCATTCAGATTAGATGGAAAAGCATCCGGGTAAGCGTCGAACAGGTTATCGGCACCAAAAGCAATGCGCATGCTGTCGGTCATTTGATAACGACCTTCCAGATCAACCAGCACTTTCGGGCTTAAGATAAAATCATTGGCTGGATTGGCATTAGGTGCCAGCACTTCACCATAACGAGTGGCTTTTAAGGTGGCACCAAAACGGTCGTGGCTCCAGTTAACAATGGCCCCTAGCTTATCTTTTGGAGTGCCTTTTTCAAAGGTCAGCACATTCACCCGGGCAAATAGAGCTGGTGCCGGATCCAAAGCGGCTAACTCTTCAGTTTCGGGAACTCGTGTTACCTTGGTTTTGTTGTAATTACCGACCAGGGTAAAGTCGAGATTGCCCATATTATCTGTCACTACTGGCCAGTTAATCACGATATCAATGCCCTGTGTTTCAGTATCTACGCCGTTAATGAAGAAGCGTGCGCCTCCTATGCCTGCAAACCCCTCAGACTCAAGAAAGTTTCTTACATTTAACTGATTCAGGTTTTCCGACAATACAATGCGGTCATCAATATCAATACGATAGGCATCGACAGTGATGGTCACCGCATCAAAACGCATTACGGTACCAAGCGAGAAGTTAATCGACTTCTCGGCATCCAGCTCTTGCGCGCCCAAAGCGATGGCTACTGGTGCACTCACAGGGAAAGTGGTGATATCAAAAGGAATGCCATTTATAAAGTTGGTTGCAGTAGACGTGAAGTTTTGTTGCTGCAGCGATGGGGCGCGAAAGCCATTTTGCACCGAGCCACGCAACGCAAAGCTGTCGGTGAAATCATAACGAGTGGCAACCTTACCCGACAAGTTACTGCCAAAATCCGAGTAACGTTCGGCTCGGATGGCGGCGGATGCCAGCCAGTCATCGGTGATATTGGCTTCTAAGTCGAGATAAGCACCGATCGCGGTGCGACTTTCACTGACTTCATTGCTGGGTTGGAATCCGGGAAACACCTGAGAGCCTGATGCAGTATCGCAGCCACCCTGAGCTATCTGCTCTGGCGATGGGGTGTCACAACCTGTAGCGCCAAGAGGCAAGAGTACACCACCATTGCGGTAAGAGTCGGGCTCACCGGCAAAAATGGAATAGCCTTCGCGTCGGGCCTCAAGACCTACAGCCAGATTTAAGGCTGAAGCCAAGCCTGCTACATCGAAAGCTGTCACGCCTGACAGGTTGTACACCCACTGATTGTATTTGTAACCACCGGCATCAAACTCGGTTTGACTGGCCGGGCCTAACGAGCGGTTTAAGGTGTTTTCAATGGTAAATGCCATCTTATTGCTACCATAGACTAGTGAGGAATCGAGCTGCCATTCGCCCCAGTCCCACTCGTAGCCAAAGGCGGCACTGAAATCATCGACATCGGGTGAAATCAGTGGCAAAAAACCATGCGGATAAATTTCAATGACATTACGAGCATCCAATGCTCGGCGGTAGAACCCGCCCGAGGTAGCCTGGCGGTTTTGATAGCTGGCCCAACCATACAGCTTGCCATTCTCTGTGGTGACGCCTGCATTAGCAAATAAAGTCCACTGCTCCATTTCCGGCTCGCCATACCAGGCGTTAAAGCGGTTGATGGTTTGCTCTCTTGGGTCGAAGCTGCCATCTGCCAGTAGTGGGTATTGCTGGCGATGATCCCAGCCGCCGCGTTCGGTGCGCTCCTGATCTTTGTACTCGGCAGAGAGGGTTAAAAAGCCATTATCGCCGAGCTCAAAGCCTTTCCAGCCGGATAGCGTAATGGTTTCGCCATCATTGCGGCTGCGCTTGATATTGCTTGGAGCACTCCAGGTTGCACCTGCTGGAGGTGCAGAGGTTGGGGTGGTGTAGCTGGTGTCACGGTAGCTGTAACCCAGAGTTACTGAGCCGCCATCGGTCGCTTCACGCAGTCGGACGTTCATGACACCTGCAATGGCATCAGAGCCATATTGCGCTGAGGCACCATCACGTAGCACTTCGATAGCGCTGATAGCTCCCATGGGGATGGTATTTAAGTCAACGGCCGAAGCTCCCCGGCCGACGGTGCCATTTACGTTGACTAAGGCCGCAGCATGACGACGCTTGGAGTTCACCAAAACTAAAGATTGATCGGGTGATAAGCCACGTAAAGTGGCTGGTCGGATGGTATCGGTGCCATCGGCCAGGCCAGGGCGTGGAAAGTTAAAAGAAGGCAAGGCAATGGAAAGTGCCTGGTTTAATTCGGTGGTGCCAGAGCGTTCCAATACATCGGAGCGAACCAGATCCACCGGGACGGCGGTATCGGATATTGAGCGGCCTGCGACCCGGGTGCCGGTCACAACAATGGTTTCAACGTTTTCAGCGCTATCGCTTTCAGCGTCAGCCAGCACCAGAGGGGCGGTTAACACAGTAGTGATTGCTAGAGCCAAGGGCGTTACACGAAAAGTACGCATACAGTTTCTCCTAGTGGATTTTAAGTTTTGTTATTTCTCTATCCTTGTGGCGACTCTTGTTGTTGTTCAGGTTGTGGCTTTTCCAGCTTCTTATCGTAACGACTCAACTACTTCGTCGTATCGCATGTATACGACCTGTTATAGATCATAGACCAGAGCGCGGTGATTTGCCTTGCAACTTTGGTCTCAGAGGTGATTTGCGGCACTAAAAGCAGTACCATGATGGCTAAACTATTGGATCATAAAGGCGCTAAGTAATCTTTGGCGGTTAAGGAGTCATGGCATGAAAAAAAATACGCACCTCATCCAGGCTGGTCGGGGTAAAAAATGGGTCGGACAGGCAGTCAATCCGCCGGTTGTCAGAGCCTCCACCATTACCTTTGATACCATGGCCGAGCTGGCCCATGCCAGCCAGCATAAAGGCGAGCGGGTGCCTTTTTATGGCCGTCGTGGCACCGCTACGCACTTTGCCTTTCAGGAAGCCATGTGCGAACTGGAAGGAGGCGCCGGATGTGCCTTGTATCCCTGCGGTGCCGCAGCCGTTAGTGGGGCTTTGCTCTCTTTTTTACAGCAAGGCGATCACCTGTTGATGGTCGACTCGGTGTATGAGCCGACCCGGGCTTTGTGTGAAAAGATTTTGCGGCCGATGGGCATTGATACCGAATACTACGACCCGATGTTGGGAGCAGGCATTGCGGATTTGATCCGCCCCTCAACCAAGGTGATTTTTCTGGAGTCACCCGGCTCATTAACCATGGAAGTGCAGGATGTGCCAGCGATTTGCCGTATTGCAAAGCAGCATGACATCGTCACAGTTCTGGATAATACCTGGGCATCGCCGATTTTATGCCGGCCCTTTGACATGGGGGTGGATATCTCGATTCAGGCCGCAACCAAGTACATTGTGGGCCATTCCGATGTGATGCTGGGTACCGCCTGTGCCAATGAAAAGCACTGGCCGCAGTTACGCGAGCACAGCTATGTGCTGGGCTACTGCGCTTCGGCCGATGATGTGTATCAGGCCAGTCGCGGCTTACGCACCCTTGGGATTCGTTTGCAGCAACACCAAAACAATGCGCTGCAGATTGCGCGTTGGCTTGCTGATCGCCAGGAGGTAGAAACGGTTCGTCATCCGGCCTTTGCCGGCAATCCAGGCCATGCCGAATTTCAGCGTGATTTCAGTGGCAGCAATGGCTTGTTTTCCTTTGTGTTAAAGCAGGGCGGTGCTAAAGCTGTGGCGGCTTTTGTTGAAGGCATGCAGTACTTTAAAATGGGCTTTTCCTGGGGAGGGTATGAGAGCTTGATCTCACCGACATTAAACGTACAAAAGCTGCGAACCGCCAGTCATTGGCCCTATCAGGGGCCACTGATCCGCTTGCATATCGGCTTGGAAGATCCGGATGATTTGATGGCCGACCTGGAGCAAGCATTTCAGCGCTATCAGGCAGCGCTCTAACCCCTTATGACGGGTACACAACCAACTGGTTACGGCCCTGTGCTTTGGCTTGGTACAGGGCTTTATCCGCTTGTCGATACAGCTCGTCAAACGATAGTAGGCCTTGCTCACTGCAGGCCATTCCCATGCTGGCGGTAACATGAAAAGCCAGTTCATCATTGATCTTGCTTTCTGCCAGTGCATTCAACAGCACCTTGCATAACTGTTCAGCCACTTCTTCAGTGGTATCTGGCATCAGCAGCATAAACTCCTCACCGCCAATGCGGGCCAGCACATCGGTGGTTCGACGGGCATAGGCTTTCAGTAACTGCGCTAGCATCTTTAATGCGGCATCACCGGCCGGGTGGCCATAAACATCGTTGACTTGCTTGAAGTGATCAACATCCAATAAAGCCAGCGTTATGGGTTGGCGGCTGCGTTGTGCTATGGCGCAAAGTAATTGGCCTTGTAGCATGGCACTACGACGATTATGCAGTCCGGTCAGCCCATCCTCAGAGGCAAGCTTGACCAGCTGCCGGTTTTGCTTGCTAAGCAAGATAAAGAGCAGTAACAAGACAAAGCCAGTCAGGAATACCCCGACACTTAGCCAGGCCACGGCACTGCCATAACGATGCAAGGAGTTGGTTTGCTCCGCAATGATTTCCTGCAATGAGCGATGGACATCACTGGCAAAAATCTCCATATCTTCCTGGATCCATTCAACCATGTCTTGCAGCGCTTGTGGATCAATATGCTGCTTTTCATGCTCAATGACATGACGTAAGTGCTCGATTTGGCGCTCAATAACTTTAAAGTTGCTTTCCAGATCAACAAACTGACGCAGCAATCCTTGAATAGTATGTTGTCTGGCCTGGATCCGGGTCCACAATGGTGCTGCCTGGGTTAAACTTTCCTGACGAGTCAGTGCCTCAACATAGGCCGCCACTTCCCGGTTCATCATTTCAATCTGTCGGGCCACATCCACCACCCGCATGGCGGGTCGTTGCTGCATGCTCATTTTGGCTTGCCAAATCCAGCTGCAACTCGCCATAGCGACCAGACTATAGCCAATTAGCACCAGCGCAGTCGCTTTGGTTAACCGGATGGAACGCATGGCAATCATCAGGGGCGGACTCGTATTTCGCTCAGGCTCCAGATCCATAATGCCAGCGGGGAAGTACCTGCAAGCACCTGGTCTGCCTGCTGTGGCCAAATCAGGATAATTGGGCCATTTTTTTCTAGTGGGATAGGCTCACCATTAAAGCGAGTGGCTAAAATGGGCTTTCCTTGCTGAATATCTTGTGGTGTCAGCCGGATGCGGTACTCATTCAACGCATTTAGGCGGATATCCTGAAAATCTTGCAACGAATAGTGCTGTAACAGCTGATGCAAATAGACGCCCTGCCATTGGCCACTTGGCCCCCAGGCTGCCTGAAAGTTTGCATATTGTTGCGGCATGGCGTCTAAATCATCCAATGTCAGTGACTGTTGCTGGTCGCTGTGTTTAATGGTCAGGATCACCTGTTCCGAAGCTGCCACTTGAGGCAAGAGCATCAGGCTGAACATCGCCAAGCTGGCAACACGAATAAAAATGGAATAACTGAGTGATGGCATGCTTTTCTTTTCCCTGCTCGGAGTCATGCTCGCAGCTATGCAAGCTGATTAGGGGTGCAATTTGGTGCACATTCTCTTACAGCTGATCATAGAAGATTTCAGCGAGAAACTCTATGCTGCTCTGGTCTAACAGCAAGCATGATCAACAGCAGATGAACCTGTGATGAACTGGTGGCCATTATGCTTTCAAGCAAATGGGCTGCAAATGAACATTATGCTGTTGATCGCTCAACCAGACTTGACCCTCGGTGATGGTGCATTGCAGCTCCATGCTACGTTGTACCATGGCTGCCAACTGCTGTACTTCAGCTTCAGCGAACTCCCACACAGCTAAATTCTGATAGCGTTGCAGGTTGGCCGCTTGTTGTTGCCACCAAACGGCTGTGCTACGGCCGCCATAACAATACAACCGGACTTGCTTCGACCGACCACAGGACTTGCGCAGCCACTTCTCATCGGGCTGACCAAACTCAACCCACAGGTTAATTTCACCCGACAAGGAGCGATCCCACAATTCAGGCTCATCTTCTTCCGAGCTTAGGCCTTTGGTAAAGGCCAGGCTATCTGTGGCATTCAACGCAAAAGCCAGTAAACGCACCATCATGCGCACATTGGTTTCCGACGGGTGCTGCGCCAGAGTCAGGCTATGGTCTGCGTAGTAGCCGCGATCCATGTCGGCAATATTCAATTGAACTTTAAAGACCGTTGCTTTTAACGCCATCCATAGGCCCCTTCTAATAAAAGCGGCAGTGTAGCCTGTCTGCCAGAGCAGCTCAAATAAAAGGCGTTGGCAGGGTCCAGTAAAGTCAGATAAACTTAAGCGGTTATTGAACAAGGAAGAATTATGATGAATACATTCAATCGACTTTGGCTGCTTGCTTTTAGCCTGTTGGCTATGCCTGTGCTGGCAAACACCATTCTGACAGAACAAAATGTCGAGCGTTATCTGGCGATGCAACCAGAACTGATGGCACTGGAAGCACAGTACCCGGATAATGAAAGCAACGATATGATGCTAGAGCAGCATTGCAACTGGTCACAGCACTATCAATCACTAACAGCGAAAGAGTTAGATGCTGGTTATATTCAGGGGATGGAAGCGATTATCAAGCAACATGGTTTTCAGCCAGCAGAGTTTCTTGAGCTCAGCTTAAAAATCAGCTGGCCAGTGTTGGAAATGAGCAAGCCCATGTTGGAAATGTCGAGTCAGATGCTGGAGCATTTGCCAGCAGAGATGCGTGCAGAGCAGGAAGCTGAAATGGCTCAGGCCATGCAAATGATTAACTTGCTTGAGCAATGCATGACGGCAGCGGATAAACAGGCCGCAAAAGGATTCCAGGATCAGCTGATACAGCAAATGATGCTGGGCGAGGATGACGACATGGATCTTGAGCAGCTGCAACAAATGATGGAGCTGATGCAGCAAAACTGAACATTTTTTCCTCTGAGGGGCTCTTGAAAACTCGCTCCAAGCCCCTATATACAGTGATGACAGGGTAGGTCTCTTAGTAGAGTGCCCTTCATCACAACTCGTATTGCTTTTCGGAGGATATGTTATGAACTCAATAGATTTTAGCCCACTGTATCGCAGCAGCATCGGTTTTGACCGTTTCGCTTCTTTATTGGATCACGCGTTGCGTTCTGATCAGAACAACAACAGTTATCCACCCTACAACATCGAAGTTCTGGATGAAAACCGTTACGCCATTACCTTGGCTGTAGCAGGCTTCAGCCGGGACGAACTCAGCATCGAAGTCGAGCAAGGTGTATTGACCGTCAAAGGCAGCAAAGACAACGACAGCAAGGAGCAACGACAGTTCCTGCATCGTGGCATCGCCAATCGCTCCTTCGAGCGAAAATTCAATTTGGCCGAATTTGTCGAAGTCACCGACGCCACCAGCGATGATGGTTTACTCACCATTAGCCTGGTGAAGGAAATTCCGGAAAAAATGAAGCCAAAACAAATTGCCATCAATGGCAGTAACGACAAGGCAACCATTGAGCACAAAGCTGCCAAAGCGTCTTGATGGAAAGCTAACCTGAATCAAGGGCTGCCCACGGGCAGCCCTTATTGTTATGCGGAAGCTTAGAAGTGAAAGCTAACCCCCACACCCAATATCGAACCATCACTTTCAAACAGGTAATTACTGTACAGGTCAAATTGCTGGCTCAGGCGATAGCGTGCGGACAGCTCACCTAAGGTCGTGTTATCCACACCGGATACATTGACATGCCGAATCGCAGCACCCAACTCCAGCGCAGGGGCAGCCAGGTAGCGCACACCGGCACCAAGCTGGTAGCCATTGCCAGAGTTGCGGTCACGAAATGCGAGTTCAGACGTCGTGGTGTGCTTGGCATAACCAGCTTCAAAGAAGGTATCCATGCCCGGCATGACTTGCTGACGTAGCCCCAGGCTCAGCCAGCTTTGCTCTGCCTTCAGATTTACGCCAAACCAGGTATCGGTTACCCGATCGTAGCGGCCTCGGACATACAGCTGTTCCGAGAGTAAAAAGCTGCCATGCAGCTGCCAGCCATCTGGTTTCAGCCGTTGAGTCTCGCCTAGCTCATCTTGATGCCATTTGATGCTGGCCTTGGCGTAACCCACCGACAGATAGTTCCAGCTGATATCCGGCTTGCTTTCTGCTACTACAGAGGTGGCCGTAACAAATACAGCAGCACAGAGGGAAAGCTTGAATTGCATAGAAAGTCCTTATTAAGTTTTGCAGCGGTGCATGCTAGCACAACGCGCAATGTGGATAAAAGTTTCCATAGCACTCAATTAGTTGCATTTTAACTAAACTTCAGTACAGTGGATTTAGGGACAATGCACAGGATGTGAAATGCAAAAATCCGAGCAACAAAGTAGACTGCGCTTTATTGATTTTCTACTGCACTGGGAAGGAAAGGCACAGAACAAACAGCTGGTGGCGCAATTTGGTATCAGCCGTCAGCAGGCCTGGCAAGATTTGCATCAGTATGCGCAGCTGGCACCAGCTAATTTGCTGCCTCATGTTCAAGCTAAACCTTATCATGCTTCGCCGGTTTTCAAGCCGGTAGATTTTACTCCAAACATCGATCACTATCTCAGTTGGGTACAACAGCCCCACAGCTTAAACGACTCTCTCATCCATTCAGATCCAACCACCAGCGTCAGTTTGGAGCTGCCACCGCGACAAGTACCCGCTTTATTAATTCGTACCTTGGTGCAGGCGCTACGCCAAAAACAGCGGGTAGAGGTCGATTATGTTTCCCTGACCAACCCCGACCGCGAAGGTCGTATTCTCACCCCACATACCCTGGTCAATACCGGTTTGCGTTGGCACTTGCGCGGCTGGTGCGAAAAGCATCAGCAATACCGCGATTTTGTACTCAGCCGCTTTCGCGGCGAGGCCGAATTGCTGGGCCCGGCAGAGCAAACCGGCTCCGACGACACTGGCTGGCACACCGAAGTCACCCTGATACTGGTGCCGGATCGCCGGCTAAATCCCGAGCAACAGGCCGTCTTAGAGCATGACTACCAAATGCAAAACGGTCAGCTGAAACTGCGTTGCCGTGCCGCCTTGGCGCAGTACCTGCTGCAGCAAATGCAGGTGAACGTAAAAACTCTGGATGCCATCCCCGAAGCCCAGCAACTCGAGCTTGCCAACTTAAATGACGTAAAGCCCTGGTTGTTCAGTTGATTTATCCGGTTTTTATCACAGAACCGTCAAGTCAGTTTACGTGGGTTTCTGTACAGTGGTTGTGTTGGTGTGCGGAGGGGGTAGAGTTAAGGGAGCGATGCATTCAATTATGGCCAATTCACCATAAATAAAAATGTATTGGGGTAGCTGAAACCATTGCAGGAGACGCCAGTGGTTATTGGAAGGTGAACTTATGAGCAAGTTAATACCGACATCAAGTATCCACGCCGCAGCCCGCAAGGCATTGATTGCAGCCGACCCCGGCTATTATTCCTGGCCGGAACAGCAACAGGAACTTTTTCGCGCCACCATGAGCGAACAAGCGCACAGCAGAGTGGATAGTGTGTTGCTAAAAGACATCTTGGGCATCAGCTGTTCGCCTGATGAGGCAGCTGATATCTGGCAAGATCTACCACTCTCGAAACTTAATCCCCTGAACTGGGCTAAGCTTCTTACGCGCGGTATCGGCGATGACTATATTTTCCTCAACGAATCCATGGCAGCGAACACCAGCCTGCTCGATTTCAATACCCTTTATCAATACGACTACGATGATCATCTGTTTCAAGAGCGGGTAAACAAAGAGCAATTGCCGGATTATCAGCCTCGTGATTATTACGCCCTGCGGTTTCCTCGCTGGGCGAGGCTGATTATGGATGGCCAGTTCTATTACGCCACCCTGTACTCGCTGGCCAGTTATTTAACCACAATCCTCGAAGACAAAGGCAGCGATCTGATTCAAGCCCTGATCCCTCATCAGTATGTTGATGGTAAGCAGCACGGTAAGCCGGAAAAAGGTGGATTTCTGTGGGATATCGAAGTGAAAGCCAATGGCCTGGAAAAGCAACTGGATGAATTAAAATACCGCTGGCACCACTATCTGCAGCAGCGTTGGATTGAGCTGAGCCAGGCGCAGTGTCAGGCAGCGCCTGCTGTGTATTTCCGGGATGAAGATAGTAAAGAAGAAAAGCACAGAGATGTTATTTTCAATAATGAAGCTGCCCTTAAGCAAATTCGCTGGCGCCATTTTCTGGCCGACTGCAAAAAACTGCTGTGCAATTTCAATAATCTATCTGAAATGGAAACGCAGGAGTTGGCTAAAGCCGAACAGTGGCTTCAGCACACCCATCAGGACATTATCAGCAATTTCGATCCTAAAGTGGTGAAGCTGAGAAAAAAACACAAAGTGGTGATGGCACCGGGGGCTTTGGATGGGGTGTTGGGGGAGGATGATGATGAGTAGGCAATATATTGCGCACATTCGGGGAAAGGATGGCGATATTCAACCGCTGATTGACCATCTGCGCGAGGTCGGTAATCTGGCTTGTGAATTCGCCCAAAAGATAAACTCTCCGGATGCCGGAAACGTACTTGGTTTGCTGCATGATTTTGGAAAATTCAGCCAAGATTTTCAGGCATATATAAAGTCCGCGACAGGCATTATTAACCTTGATGAAGATGAGTATGTGGAAGCAGGCAAACTGAAAGGCAAGATCGATCACTCTAGTGCCGGAGCACAGCTTATCTGGCAGCGATTACACAAGTTTGGTGGTGCCGGACAGGGGGAGTTAGTGGCGCAGATGCTAGCGCTTTGTATCGCTTCACACCATAGTGGTTTGATTAACTGTATTGATAAAGATGGTAGCAACATATTTAATGTCAGAATGGGTAAAGATGATGAAAAAACCCATTTGCGCGAATGTCTCAATCATGCAGAAGCTGAGCTAATGGCATCCGTTGATAAATTAGTCACACAAGATCTAGTAAAAAATCTATACGGGATACTAAGCCAGTTGGTTGATTTTCCGTTAGCAAAAGAGAAAAAGAAGTATTCAAAAACAGATTCTTTCAACCTGGGATTTTTTACCCGTTTCCTCTTTTCATGCCTGGTAGATGCTGATCGCTTGAACAGTGCGGAGTTTGAGACCCCGATACGGAAAGAACAGCGGCTATCCCGCCAGACATGGTTGAACTGGAATACTGCTATTGGGCGCTTTGAGTCCCATCTTGGTCAGTTTGTACAGACAAAACCTATTGATGAAATTCGTCGAAGAATCTCTGACAACTGCAAGCAAAGGGCAAATGATCCTCAAGGCATATTTTCGTTAACCGTCCCCACCGGTGGTGGAAAAACTCTGGCCAGCCTCCGTTATGCACTGCATCACGTTTGTAAGCATAACTTAGAACGCATTATCTACATCATCCCTTATACATCCATCATTGAACAAAATGCTCGCGCCGTCCGTGAGATACTGGAACAAGAAGCGGACCTCCATCCCTGGGTGCTAGAACACCACAGCAATTTAGAGCCGGAGCATCAAACTTGGCATTCTAAATTGGTTTCCGAAAACTGGGATGCGCCGATTGTTTTTACCACTATGGTGCAATTTCTTGAGACCTTATTCAGCGGTGGCACACGTAGCGTCAGGCGTATGCATCAATTAGCCAATTCAGTGCTAATCTTTGACGAGATTCAGACACTACCTATTAACTGCGTTCATCTGTTTTGCAATGCGCTTAACTTTCTAACGCAACATGCTAAAACCACGGCTTTACTTTGTACCGCCACTCAGCCGCTTTTGGATAACTTGTGCTTTGAAGATAAAGGCCAACTGGTTATGGCAGATAATGCTGAGCTAGTGGATGATATTCAACAACTGTTTATTGATCTCACTCGCGTTCAAATCAATAAGCGAATTAAGATTGGTGGCTGGACTTGTGAGGAAATCAAACAACTGACACTTGAGCGATTTAATGAATTTGGCAGTTGTCTGATCATTGTGAATACCAAGCAGTGGGCACAGGAACTTTACCAGGCTTGTATGGATGATGTGGATAAAAATGCTATTTTCCATCTGAGTACCAGTCTCTATCCCGCGCACAGAAAAGCCAAGTTGGACACCATAAAAGAGCGCCTATCTCAGGGCTTACCCGTGTTATGTATCAGCACACAACTGATCGAAGCGGGAGTGGATGTCTCATTTGGTGCGGTTATTCGATTTCTGGCCGGTCTGGACTCCATAGCGCAAGCGGCAGGAAGATGTAATCGTCACGGTGAATTAAAAGGCAAGAATGGTATATCAATAAAAGGGCAAGTCGATGTCATTAACCCTGATTCCGAACCAGTGGAGCTACTAAGAGATATTCATGTTGGGAAGGAAAAGACCCAAAGAGTATTCAGCGAAATTGACAACCAGGCTGAATTGCTTGCCCCCGAAACGATGCAGCGCTATTTTCAATACTACTTTTATGATCGCAGTGGAGAAATGGACTACCCAGTTTCTGCAAAAGATCATGCCCCCGAGCAAACGTTGCTAAATCTGCTAAGTCAGAACTCACTCAATACCAATGCTGACGAGACAAGGCGCCTTGGAAAGCTGCCTATGATGCACCATTCCTTTATGGATGCAGGCAAATTATTTAAAGCTATAGATGCCCCAACTCAGGCAGTAGTTGTCCAGCACGGAAAAGGTAAGGAATTGGTTGCTGAACTTTGCCGACTCGCCAAAGAATTCGACCCACAGGCATACTACAAAACCTTGAAAGAAGCACAGCAATACAGTGTTAATGTATTTCCTAATATATGGAAAAAACTTATTGATGCAGGTGCTGTATACGAAACTCAGACAGGAGAAGGTATCTACTTTCTTGACAGGGCTCATTACAGCGAGGAATTCGGCGTTTCGGTAGAAAAGGTTGGCGCAATGGATAATCTAATTTTTAATGGAGTGGTGTGATCATGAAAAACAGTATTAGCTTTCGATTATGGGGGCGCTATGCCTTATTCACCGACCCAATCACCAAAATTGGCGGTGAAAAATGCTCTTACCATATTCCAACCTACGAAGCATTGAAAGGTGTACTCAAATCCATTTACTGGAAACCCACCCTAATCTGGCACGTAGACAGAGTCCGGGTGATGAAGTCCTTGCAAACCCAGACCAAGGGCACCAAGCCGTTGGTTTGGGGTGGTGGCAATAGTCTGGCTATTTACACCTTTCTTCACGATGTGGAGTACCAAGTGGAGGCACATTTCGAGTGGAACGAACACCGGCCTGAACTGGAACAAGACCGAATTGATGGCAAGCACTTCACCATAGCTAATCGAATGTTGGAAAAAGGTGGCCGACAGGATATTTTCCTAGGCGTTCGGGATTGTCAGGGCTATGTGGAACCCTGTGAATTCGGAACAGGAGAAAGTGTTTACGACAATATACCGGAACTCGGCTTTGGGCTAATGTTTCATGGTTTTGACTATCCCGATGAAACGGGTATTGATGAGCTTCATAGTCGCTTTTTTTCGGCGGTCATGCGAAGCGGAATCATCGAGTTTCCAAGGCCTGAAGAATGCGAAACGCGGCGTTTTATACGAAAAATGGATGCCAAACCGTTTGGCTTAAATGACAACTTGTTGCCGGTTGAGCTTGAGGAGAAAACGCTATGAGCTGGATGCAGAGTCTTTATAGAACTTATGAAGCAGGCATGAAGTTAGATATAGCCGAAGACTCGAAGCCGATGCCAGTGAGCCATACCATTCAAAATGCCCATATCAATATTGTCATTGATGGCAGGGGTAATTTTCGTCGCGCTACGGTGTTGGAAAAAACGCAGATCGTTTTACCTGCCACAGAAAAATCCGCAGGAAGAAGCAGCGGCGAGGCAGCACACTCTTTGGCGGATAAGCTTCAATATATAGCGGGGGACTATAAAGCCTACGGTGGAGAAAAAGCTGCGTATTTTGAAAGTTATCGCCAACAACTTGCCGACTGGTGTCAGTCGGATCACCGTCACCCAAGCGCTCAAGCTATCCTCAACTATGTTACTAACGGTCAGGTGATCGAGGATCTTGTGGCCTATCAGATCGTCTGGCTGGACGAGCATGGAAAGCTTTTGCGAGCTTGGCCTGACGAAGAATGCGAGCCTCCACTTTTATTTAAAGTGCTCCCTAAAGAAAAAGGTAAGCTAGATCAGGGGAACGCTTTAGTCTGCTGGACCGTGGAAGACGAACAGATCGAATGTCCCGACACATGGAAAGACGGCAGTCTGCAACAACAATGGATTGCTTACGATAGTGCTAATGCTGGAATTAAAGGGTTATGTTTTGTCTCGGGTGAAATGCAACCGCTGGCATTAAGTCATCCCGCCAAGCTGCGCCACTCAGGTGATAAAGCCAAGCTTATCTCATCCAATGATCTCAGCGGTTTTACCTTTAAGGGGCGTTTTACCGATAGTAAGAATTCCATACAAGAACACGGCCTGCAATCTGCTGGTATCGGCATTGTCACCACTCAAAAAGCGCATAATGCATTACGCTGGCTTATCAGTAGGCCAAAGCAGGCTTTTCGCAATGGTGATCAAGCGATAGTGGCATGGGCTATTTCAGGTAAACAAATACCGAATCCATTGGTGGCCACTACCGAATTTGATCTTGATAATTTTGATGAGATAGACGATGCCGTGCAATCCAGTGAGGGTGTACGCGAATCAGTGATAGACCACTCAACGGATGTGGGACAAAGCTTCGCCGCAAAACTCACCACTTATATGCGAGGCTATCGCGCCAGCCTCTCAGATAGCGATCAGATTTCAATCATGGCTATCGATTCCGCCACACCTGGGCGAATGGGGATCACTTACTATCGAGAAACGTTACCACAGGAATACATCGACAAAATCACCCAGTGGCATACCGATATGGCTTGGCCACAGCGTGTTGTGGTTGAGATACCACAAACAAAAGGAAAACCAAAATCGAAAATTACCTGGCCGCTCTCAGCACCATCCCCCTACACCATGTTACAGGTGGTCTACGGAGATGTTATTAAGAGTAACGACAGTTTGAAGAAAAGCTTTTATGAGCGGCTGGTTCCCTGTGTTTTAGAAGGAAGGGCCATTCCTTTTGATTTGGTCAAGTTGAGTATTGCAAGGGCCAGCAACCCGGCTGGACAAGAGCACTGGGAATGGGAGCGAGCATTAGGCGTCGCTTGTTCATTATTTCGCGGTTTTTATTTGCGTCATCCACGTACAGAACAAAGAATGGAGTTTACCATGTCACTCAATACCTCTAATACCTCTCGTGATTACCTTTATGGAAGGCTTTTAGCGCTTGCTGAACGCTTGGAAGAAGTCGCATTACGTGCCGCCAATGTTAATCGACCAACCACAGCCAATCGATTGATGCAGCGGTTTGCCGACAGACCCTATGAGACATGGTTGACGATCTATAAACAACTGGATCCCTATATTCGGCAGATGAAAACCTCTCGCCCGGGCTTCTTAACCAATATCAACAAGGAACTGGATGCTGTAATGAACCTGTTTGATCACGATCAATTTATCAGCCCTAAAGCTTTAACCGGTGAATTCTTACTTGGCTTTCACTGCCAACGCCTAGTCCTGAACCAAAAACCTGAAACAAAGATCGACACTAAATTAGAAACCACTGAGGAGCACGGAGCATGAGCCTGCAAAACAAAATCGACTTCGCTATCATATTTTCTGTAAAAAACGCTAATCCTAACGGCGATCCATTAAATGGTAATCGCCCTCGCCAGGATTACGGAGGTTTTGGTGAAATTACAGACGTATGCCTAAAACGTAAAATTCGGGATCGCCTGCAAAGTGATGGACAAAGCATATTTGTTCAATCTGATGAAAAGAAAACCGATGCTATGACAAGCCTGCAAAATCGCGCTTATTCCGACGATTTCGGTCTTGGCAAAGAGGCGTTTAACGCAAAAAAGACCACCCCAGATGAAACCGCCAGACTCGCTTGTGAAAAATGGTTCGATGTTCGCGCCTTTGGGCAGCTGTTTGCCTACAAAGGTGACGCGAAAGAT
>JAIUMG010000013.1 GCA_022565655.1 Alkalimonas sp. | reverse complement strand
ATGGTGAAGACGGATTCCAGGTGAGCATTAATGGCTTCAGTATCCTGCTGCAGCAAAGCATCGCTAATCGGAACCCGAATGGCTCGACCAATTAACTCCAGATCACTGCGCAGACTTGAAGTCACCAGCTCGTTGGTGAAGGTGAGACCAAAGCGGATGGCCAGGCCGGTTAGCAGAAGCATGGGCAGCACTACATAGAATAACAAGCTGCGCTGCAGGCTGGCTTGATGCCAATGTCGAATATTGGATAGTTTTGTCACAAGCCCTCCATAGGTGTGACACTAGTATACACTAGTGCGGTGAGCTCAGAAAGTAAACTAGAGCCATAATAATTTAAATCCTTTACATATCAGTGCGTTGTGTTTTTTTGCAATCTTGGCATGGTCTTGGCATTAAGAACTGTGAACTCAAACGTAAGGAGTAACATCTATGAAAAAAACTGCAATCGCTTTATGTATGGCCGCTTTCTCTGTCTCTGCCACTGTTGGCATTGCGCAAGCAAACCCGGCTGCGATGCAACCACAACAACAGCAAAGCGTTGATGTTAGCGAAGCGAAGCTGCTGCAATTTACCATGGCGATGGATGCTATTGGTGAAGTAGGCGCTAAATATGAAGCTGAATTCCAGGAAGCGGAAAGCGCTGAAGAAGCTCAGCAAATTCAACAGCAGGCTCAGAATGAAATGGTCGAAGCGGTAGAAGCTGCCGGCTTAACAGCTGAAGAGTACAATGCCATTGCTCAGCAGGCCCAGCAGGATGAAGAGTTGCGTAACCGGATCCTTGCTATGTCACGTAGCGATGCCGAATAATTTCACTGCTTTACCCAGCCTTTGGTCATCACTGAAAGGCTGGCTCCTCTGAAAAAAACGAGTTAGGCTGGTGTTTTAACCAGCCTGACTTTTTTATGCTAACTACCGCTGCAAAACCTTTCGTAAAACTGGTCGATCGCTATTTACCCGATCCTTTTGTACTTGTCTTGCTACTGACCCTGTTCGTCTTTCTGGCTGCGATGCTGTTTCAACACCAGGATCCGATCACAGTCATTGGTTATTGGGGGGATGGCTTTTGGAACTTACTGACCTTTGCCATGCAAATGATGCTTGTGCTGGTGACCGGCTTTATGTTGGCAACCACACCTCTGGTACAGGCAGGGCTGGATCGGCTGGCCAATCGGGTACAGACTGCTGGCCAGGCTATTGTGCTGGTCACCTTAGTGGCGCTAATCGCCAGTTGGCTGAACTGGGGCTTTGGCCTGGTGGTGGGCGCCTTCTTTGCCAAAGCATTAGCACGTCGGATCAAGGTGGACTATCGGCTGCTGGTGGCGAGTGCTTATTCCGGCTTTGTGGTTTGGCATGGCGGTCTGGCCGGTTCAGTGCCACTGACTATTGCCACCGAGGGGCACTTCTCTGAGCCGCTGATTGGTGTTGTCTCAACCAGCCAGACTATTTTTTCCGGCTTTAATCTTACCCTGACTTTAGTGCTGCTGGTGCTGATCCCTTTGGTCAACCGCCTGATGATGCCCAAAGCTGAAGACAGCTTGTTGGTGGATGCAAAGATGCTACAGCAGGAAACGGTTGAGCACCCTGCAGCAGAGCGACCGGCCGATAAGCTGGAACAAAGTCGCTGGTTAGGCTGGCTGTTTGGCGGCTTGGGGCTGGTGTATCTGCTCAGCTATTTTTATCAGCAAGGTAGTTTAAACCTGAACAGCGTGAACTTCTTGTTCTTGTTTGTCGCTATTTTATTGCATCAAAGCCCGCGTAATTTACTGAATAGCCTGCAGGAGGCGATTTCCGGCAGTGCAGGCATCTTACTGCAGTTTCCTTTTTATGCCGGCATGATGGCGGTGATGGTGGAATCTGGCATGGCACAAAGCCTATCGCAATTTTTTGTTGGCCTGGCCAGTAGTGAAACGCTGCCATTCTGGAGTTTTATCAGTGCCGGTATCGTCAATATTTTTGTGCCATCCGGTGGTGGACAGTGGGCGGTGCAGGCACCGATTATGTTACCGGCAGCGCTGGAACTGGGCGCAGATATTGAGCGTGTGGCGATGGCCATTGCCTGGGGAGATGCCTGGACTAACTTAATCCAGCCGTTCTGGGCGTTGCCAGTGCTGGCGATTGCAGGGTTAAAAGCGAAAGATATCATGGGCTTTTGTCTGGTACAGTTGGTGATCACTGGGGTAATCATTAGTCTGGTGCTAAGCTTTGTGTAAGTGGGCAGTATGTATGCGCACCTTGCCTTGAATTTTTATCGTGATGACCGAATATACCCTAGAGCCATCGAATTTTGGTGGCCATACTCGTATTCTAAAGGAGCCTTAGCATGCAGCACGTTGTGATTACCGGTGGTAACCGGGGCATTGGTCTTTCTCTGGTCAAACAATATTTAGCGCAAGGACACAAAGTGACCGTACTTTGCCGGAGTTTGTCGGCAGAGCTGGCCGATCTGGACGTGACAGTCCATAGTGGTATCGACTTCAGTCAGCCAGAGCAATTGCAGCAAGTGGCCAGCCAATTTGCCGAAGGCTCAGTGGATCTACTGATCAACAATGCCGGTATTTTTAGCAACGAAACATTAAATGAATTGGATCTGGAGCGTATTCAGGCTCAATTTCAGGTCGATGCAGTCGCTCCATTAGTGCTGAGCCACGCCATGCTGCCAGCCATGAAAACAGGCAGTAAAATTGCCATGATCACCAGTCGGATGGGCTCGATCAGCGACAATGGCTCAGGTGCCTATTATGGCTATCGCATGGCCAAAGCGGCACTGAATGCCGCCAGTGTGTCATTAAGCCATGACTTAGAAAGCCGGCAAATCTATGTCGGGGTTTATCATCCGGGCTTTGTGAAAACCCAGATGGTGGGGTTCGCCGGGGATATCAGCCCGGATGAAGCCGCTCGCCGTCTGGTCGAGCGGATCAGTGAGCTTACGGCTGATACCAGTGGTCAGTTCTTCCACAGCAATGGCGATGCCTTGCCTTGGTAATCATCAGGCTCGCTGTTGTCAGCGAGCCTTGCAAAGCCATTATTGAGAACCGGTAAGCATCTCGTTGATGCTGGAGCTGCTGCGGTCAGGTGCAATGACTGCACAAGGCGAGCCTGAGTTTTCACAGCTGCTACCACGAATGCGGCTGCCTGCCGTGCCACGAATAAATTGACCTGAGTTATCCAGCTGACGGGCCAGGTTACCTAACTGTGTGTTCAGTTGGTTAGGCTGTCCCACCACCTGGATCACTTCGATATTATCGACTTCTTCAAAGTAAGTGATCAGTTCTTGTTGTTCATCGTCTGACTGCAGCTGTTGAATCACATCATCCAATTGCTGCCTTGCATTTGGGTAGCCATTGATGGCAAGACTGCGAAAGGCTCGACCTGCAGCTGGTAAATCTTGCTCTGTGCCTAAACCAAATTGCTGCAGGCGAGCCAATAAATACATCGAATCCATATGGCGCTGTTCAGCCGCTTGCTGCAAAATTGCTACTGCTTCCGCGATATCTTCTTCCTGATGTGTTTGTATCAACAATGATGCTTTTTGATGGATGGCTGGGGCATAGTGTGCTGCCACAGCTTTATCCAGTAGCTCCATGGCTTTCGCTTCATCCTGAGGCAGTAAAAATCCTCTTCTGTACCAGTCCGATTGCAAGAACATAGCCATGGCACTGTTTTGTCGAACACCTTGTTGCAAAAAGCGAACTGCCTCTTCTGGGTTAAGCTCGTAACCTTCACCACTGGCATACGCCAAGGCAATGACTGCTGAGGCATCACCACTGCCATACCTGGATAACCGTCTGAGTTTACGTAGATCATTGGTACACTCACCTTGTTCACAGACTGAGATCCCTGCTGTCTGCTCAGGCTGTTCAGATGCATAGCTGGATAGCGGCAATAACAGACAAACTGCCGCTACGCTGCATAGGCTGCTTAATTTCATAGAAACTCCTTGCGAATAATCCCTGCGTCTGGTGTGTCCAGTTCAGCCTAAGTGGTTGCTGGTGTCAATGCAATTGATTTATTAAAATGTAACAGTGTATTAATTATTATGCAGGCGTTGGGTTTTGTGGTGTCAATCTGCTGGAAGACTTCACTGTATACCGCTGATTTGGATCTATTCTTAACCAGCCGCTATGCTATAGGTTCGAGCTGCAGGGAGCGACGATTCGATGAAGTACCCTCGAGGTGCAGCGGACTTCAATGACAACAAGGACAAAGCGTATGAACTCTCTAAAATATATCGTTTTTATACTCTCATTTTTATTTAGTTATTCGGTGTTTGCTAATTCACTGCAGCTGAATATGGAGCCTGGATTATGGCAGCATAATATCAGCATACAAAGTGAAAGTGGCGAGGTAGAGCGGGCGATGGCAGAAGCCAAGAAGCAATTAGACAGTATGCCCGCAGCGCAGCGCCGTATGATGGAATCCATGTTGGAAAAACAAGGGATCAGCTTTAGCGGTACCAGCTCATCGATTAAAGTGTGTTTGACCGAGCAGGAAATCAACCAAGGCATGTTGCCACAGCAGGATGGTTGCCAACAAACACTGGAGCCTCAAGGCAATGATCGATTCACCTTCAGCTTTGAGTGCAGTGGTAACCCACCGACCAGTGGTTCGGGTGAAATGATCTTTGAAAGCCCCCGTTCTTACCGAGGCAATGCCAACTTCACTACCGAGATGAATGGCCGTGCTGAGAAAATGACCATGCAACAGCAGGGCACCTGGCTTGACAGTGATTGTGGAAGTTATCAATAAGCGGACACGGCCCCAAGCCATGTCCTGCGAGTATGGCTTGGGCTTATTGAGTTTTGAAGCGATTCACCAGAGCCCTCAGTGCTGTAATGAGGCAACTGCACCACAGTTTTCTCTGAGTCACTCTCCGTTTTCTGCACAATACAGCACAGCCGCAATCATTCAAAAAAACAGATTGGAAAGGGGAGTTGTATGAATAGCTGAAGGTTTTCAGCCTTTGTTCCACAAGTTCTGATGCGCTGGTTGGGCAAAAAAGTCGCTCGGTTGCCAGCAGCGAGGCAGTAATTGGCGCAGAAACCGCTGTTCGTGATCGGCAAAGAGTTTACTGAGAATATGTTGTAATCGCTCGGCAGGTACTATCTCTAATTGTTTGCGTGCCTGACGGAAGTACAGGTTCTGCGGGATGCTGATAAGGCAATCTTTACCGGTGTTTTTGTATTGCAAATTACGGGTGACGATGCGGCAATGAGGCACTTCCGGCTGCTCCGGATACAGAGCATTGACGATGGCAAATTCGTATTTATCTTTTGGTTGGCTGGCATGGCGGGGCGGAATAAAAGCCAGCCCATAACCTTGAGGGAATAGGCCGGTGATCCTAAGTAACTGATCGACCCACTCGGCACTGTACAGTTGCCGCTTTACTCCCTCTTTCAACAATAAAGCTGCTTTGGGCAAGGCCTCATAACTGAAACCTCTGCGACCTGGCATGACGATAGAGGTATAGACCTGAGGCACTTTCAGCAGATTGCCTGAACCAGCTCCCGGTTGATGGCCGCTATCCAGCAATTGCTGGATCCATTGCTGACGTTGTTGCTGGTGCTCCACATGCATGGAGCGTTCGGTTTTATCATTGCCCTGATAGGGCCAGACCCCAAGGCCTTGTTTTAACACATCCGTACATGCCTGTTGACTGATAGCCAGAAATTGCTCGCGGACGTCGGGGGTTAATGCTTTCAGAGGATCCAGTTTGTCGGTTGGGTCCTTCAATAAGGCTTGAGCCTCCGGGTGCAGTTGGCCAAAATCCTGTAGCAAGACAGCCATGACCAAGGGCAGCTGGATCTGTTCGCGGAAGGGGCAATAGACGGCGGACTCTGAGCCATCAGAGCGTTGCTGCCATAGTTGTTGCCACTGGGCTGGCATTTGTTCCAGCTGCAGTCGATGATCGAGCAGACGCAGTGCCAGCACCGTTTTGTAAATGATCTTGAAACTAAACTGCACTTCCATGGCTCGGCGGGGCTGTTCTGGCACCAACAACTGCAAACTGCCAAGCAGTCGAGCTGATCGGGTCAGGGTCTCGGTGGCGTTTGTGCCTTCGCTCAGTTGCAGCAGTAGTTCACACCAATGCATGCACCTTTCTAGCCGGGCCAGTCGTTGTTGTTCCAGTTGATGGCTGAGTCGTGTGTAGCGTTGGCGCTCCCGGCGTACTTGTTGCGGTTCACTCTGTTGCCTGGCTTGCTGCCAGTTTCGTTCTAACTCAGGTAATTTTTGCCACTGCGCATGCTCTTGTTGAAAAAAGTGCTGCATGCTGTGGTACAAGCTATCACCCCTGCGGCCAGGCTGATACAAGGCGTTCAGCAACTGTTTAAGCTGACGTAAAAATACGCTGGCCGTTGGTGGGTTGGCAGCAAGGCTTGGCAAGGAATGGCTCCGCTTCTTCTTTTCCTGGCGAACTGTCCGAGATGACAGACCATACAAACTAACATAACGCATTGTTGCAAAATGTAAAGCACCGTGGCAGAGCGCGACGAGCCAGCTTGGTGCAACTAAGCAGCCGAATTTCAGCTATGAATACGTATTCATGTTGTCGTTTGTTCATATTCTGGCCATAACTGTTCAAGGCGTAACTAACGTCAGGTGGGCAGAAGTGATCAATAGCAGCAGTTCGTTGTCCGCCATCAACAACAATAAAAACGGGGACAACAGACATGGTGAGGACCAAAAAAAACCTGCTGACACTGGCGCTGGCAGCCGCTGGTCTTGGCAGTTTTGCGCTGATGGCAGAGCAAACTGAGCCGGATAGTGCAGTAGCCGTTGCAGAAGAAGAACGAGTCGAAGTGATCGAGGTGCGGGGCTTTGCCAGCAGCTTGTTTCGCTCACTGGATGCCAAGCGGTTCAATGATATCGTTTCAGAGACCATCTCAGCCGATGATCTCGGCGCGTTGCCGGATGTCTCAATGGCGGATGCCTTAACCCGATTACCTGGTATCTCTGCAGTAAGAACCGGAGGCCAGGCGGCAGAAATTAACATTCGAGGCATGTCAGGTGGCTTTGTGTTTTCCACCCTGAATGGCCGCGAGCAGGTGTCTACCAGCGGCAAGCGCAATATTGAATTTGATCAATACCCATCGGAGCTGATTAACTCAGCCGCGGTGTATAAATCGCCGAAAGCATCGCTGATTGAAGGGGGGGTTGCGGGAACGGTTGAACTGCAAACAGCCAGCGCGCTGCGTAATGAGCAACAGCATACTTTTGTGGTGAATGCGCGCGGTATGTTTAACGACAGAGCCAGCGAAGTAGCTGATGGCCAGAGCGTGGGGCATCGCTTTAGCTTTTCCTACCAAGGCAAGTACCTGGATGACACCCTAGGGGTGGCGCTAGGGTACGCCAGGCTTTATCAGCCCAGTGTTGCGACTCAATTTATTGGCCTGGCGTATAATGCGCAAAAAGATGTCACTGGCAATGGCGAGAATGAGTTTTTGAGCGAAGGCTTTGAGATCCAGCATCGCGGCGGTGAAGAAACCCGTGATGGCTACATGGCTTCGATCGAATGGGCTCCACTGAGCAACTTCAGCCTGAAAGCGGATGCCTTTATCTCACGTTTCGACAAAGAAGCCTTTGCTCGCGGTTTCCGGGTGAAGTTAGGCGGTGCCAGTACCGCGGTAGGTAATCCGGTGTTGAATAACAGCTCGGTGATTGGCGGCACTTTCAACCGCACGTCGCAGAGTTTCACCCGGGTGGAAATTGTCAATGATGACAACCGGGATTACAACGAAGTTGATAGCTTTGGTATCAAGGCCGATTGGGATGTCACCGAACGCTTGAATCTGACGCTGGATGTATCGCGCTCGACTGCCAGCAGCGATTTTCGTAATGGCTTGCTTTGGTCGCTGGTGGCCGAGGATGCTAACGCCGACGTACCGGTGCTGGATAGCAATGTTTCGATCAGCTACTTGCTAAATGGCCTGGATCTGCCGGATATGGGCTTTAATCAGGCGGCGGCTTTTTCGGATATCAACCGGGTGATGGTCAGCAAATACGGTATTTACCCTTATGTAAACTCCGATGCTGTCAATGCCTTTAAGCTGGATTTGGTGTACGAGCTGGATCTGCCGCTGGTGCGCTCAGTCGAAGCTGGCGTTCGCTACTCCGAGCGGCGTTACAGCAATGATCGCTCGGTGTTTGAATACGGCAGTGATGGTGCTTTCTTAAGTTCGCAACCACCGCTGCGTTTAACCGATGACATGGTTGATATAGTTGACTTTAAAGGCAAGTTTGCTTATTTCCCCAGCTATCTGGCCATTGATCTGGATAAAGCACTGAATGCCTGGTTTCCACAGGGGATCCCTCAGCCGGTGCAAACCTGGGGCACAGGCAACCCGGATGTGATCAACAGCCCAACCCCAGGTGTGGGGCCGAATACCGGCTGGTCGGTGCAGGAAAGTGGTCAGGTATTTGAAGATGTGCTGGCCAGTTATCTGATGGTCAATCTGGATACTGAGCTGTTTGACTTACCATTAACCGGTAATTTAGGCGTGCGTCGGGTCGACACTGACCAGTCGGCCACTGATCTGGCCAACGTGAACGGCGACCCGCTGCAGGGCGCTCAGTTTATCGTTGATGAAGCCGGCTTGATCAATGGCCGTTATGCGCCAGGCATTATTGGTGACCGCTATACCCATTACCTGCCAAGCCTCAACCTGAACCTGGGATTGACCGAAAACACCCAGTTGCGTTTTGCGGCGGCTAAGGTCATGTCACGGCCGCCAATTAATCGGTTGTCGTCCAACACCGCTATTTTTATCAGCGATGACGGTGAAGTCAGTGGTAACAGCTCAAACAGCCCATTTTTACGACCGTTTGAAGCGACCCAATATGATATTTCCTACGAGTATTATTTTGGCACCGGCGCTTTCGTAGCGGCCTTGTTTTACAAAGATATCAAGTCCTTTATTAATGATTTCACTATTCAGGAGTTTGATTTTAAAGCCGCTGGGTTCCCGGTACCGGACCAAATTATCAATGAGGATGGCGTGCCACGTGCGACCTTTGATGGTGCCTTCTCGACTGCAGTGAATAACGATGATGGTGGTTATATTCGCGGTGTTGAACTGGCCTATACCCAGGTATTCGACTTTTTGCCGTCGGTCTGGTCCGGTTTGGGCGTCAGTGGCAGTTATTCGTACACCGAAAGTGAGGTGGACTTGGTCAACCCCTTAGGGGGAGACCCGGTTAGCATGAGCTTTGAAGGCTTGTCGAAACAGGTGCTGACCGCCACTTTGTTCTGGGAATATGAAGGGCTGGAAGCTCGCATCAGTGGTCGTTACCGCTCGCCTTTTGTCTCGACGCAAATTGGTATCGATGAGCAGGTGACCAACTTCCATAGTGAAACCGTGGTTGATTTTCAGGCGGGTTATCAGTGGAACGATAACCTGAAGCTGCTGTTCCAGGTGAATAACCTGACGGATGAACCGACCAAGAGCTATTTCGGTCAGCAGGCCCAAACCGGCACCCTGCAGTTCTTTGGCCGTCAGTATTTTCTTGGTGCGGTGTATTCCTTTTGACGCTTAGCCTGATCACTGGCTGCAATGCCTGATGGCGTGAGCAGCTGGTATGAACACCACTTTTTTGGAGCAACATCATGATGTTTAGCATGAAACAACTTGGACAACTCGCTGCCGCTGCGATACTGCTGCTGGTTCTGAGTGGCTGCGGTGATTCCACTGAGCAAGGCCAGTTGGCCCTGACCTGTAATGTACCTCAAATCCCGGATGCTACCGGTGCCATGTGTATAGACCCACCGCCTATCCAGTGCCCGGCACCGACCGTACCGGATGCGATGAATGAAAGCTGCGTGGTCGGGGCCGACCCCGATGCACCGGAGCCAGTGATCTTTGCTGGTGAAGACCAAGCCGTGCTGTTTTACAACCGACCGCAGGATGGCAACTACGATGGCTGGCGTTTGCATACCTGGAACAATGATAGCTGTGATGCCTATCAGCCGGAGTCGCTCGCTCCTTCTTGGGATAATGGCTTGCCTATCACAGGTATTGACCCAAACTACGGTGCGTACTGGGTGCTGGAGTTGAAAGAAGGCTATGCCGGCACAGAGGATGCCTGTGGTAACTTTATTATTCATATTGGCACGGAAGAATCCGGCAAGGAAATGGGCGGTGGTGACTTTACCATGCCGTTGTCGCAGGATGATCCTGATTTTGCCCGCATGAACTGGACCTTCTCTGGCGTCGCCTCGGTGTTTGAATACCCGTTGCTGTCGCTTGGTGTTAGTGTGCAGGGCGCGGCAGCGCATTGGATTGACCAGCATACCCTGATTTGGAATGCTGATGTCTGGTCTGCCAACCGGGTGCGCTTGTTTTATGATGCCGATGGCGATATTCAGGTCATGGATGACGATTTGACCGGGCAAAGTATCGAACTGATGCCGGTTGATCTGACCGATGAGCAGCGCGCTCTGGTGCCGCACTTGGCCGACCAGCCGGTATTTATGCTCGATCTCGACACCGCTGAGGCCAAAGCCATGGTACGCAACCAGTTGGTACTGGCTGCTTACAACGCCGAGCAGGAGTTACTGACCGCAACCTATGTACAAGCAGCCAAGGTGCTGGATGATTTGTACGCTCAAGGCGAGCACAGTGCCTTATCAGCCCAGCTTGGTATCCATTACGAGGCTGGTGAAGTTACCGCTGCGGTCTGGGCACCTACGGCGCATGAAGTCCGGTTGCAAGTCTATGATGGGGCAAAAAATCTGACCGATAGCGTGTTGATGGATTGGCACGATGACACTGGTGTATGGTCGTACACGGGATCGCGCGAGGCACTTGATCGGCAGTTTTACCGCTATCAAGTAACCGCCTACCACCCACTGACCCGTGAAGTCGAGGTGATGGAAGCGACCGATCCGTATTCATTGAATGTGTCGCTGAACGGGCGCTTCAGTCAGTTTGTTGATTTGCATGATGACGACATGAAGCCAGATGGCTGGGATGAGCGTGTCGTGCCTGTGGTGGAGCACCCGGAAGATATCGTGATTTACGAAGGCCATATTCGTGACTTTAGTATTCGTGATGACAGTACCCGCGCGGGCTGGCGCGGCAAGTACCTGGCCTTTACCGAAGAAGACTCGGCACCGGTGCAGCATTTACGTCGTCTGGCTCAGGCTGGTTTAACCCACTTTCATGTGTTGCCAGCAACCGATCAGGCCAATATCAATGAAGATATCAGTCAGCGGGTTGAGATCACCGATACGGTGGGGCGTTTATGTCAGTTGAACCCGGAGGCTCCGGTCTGTGGCATAGAAAGCAATAATGCCACCATTATCTCGGTGCTGGAGAGTTACCTGCCGTACGAATCGAAAGCACAGGCGCTGGTGCAGTCATTACGTCACCTGGATGGTTTTAACTGGGGTTATGATCCGCATCATTTTATTGCCGCCGAGGGTTCGTACGCCACCACCCCTGAAGGCCCGGCCCGTGTACTTGAAGTGCGGGCAATGATCCAGGCTTTGAATGAGATGGGGCTACGGGTCGCGCTGGACGTAGTATACAACCACACCAGTTCGTCTGGCCTGTTTGATAATTCGGTGTTCGATAAGATCGTGCCCGGTTATTACCATCGCTACAACGAGAGTACGGGTACCATTGAACGTTCGACCTGCTGTGAAAATACCGCCACCGAGCACCGGATGATGGATAAGTTTATCCGCGACTCGATGGTGATTCTGGCACGGGACTTTGGCTACAACGATTTCCGCTTCGACATCATGGGACATCATCGTAAAGAGGATATTCTGGCAGCACGTGAGGCAGTTCGTGCCGTGGATCCACACACCTACTTCTACGGTGAGGGCTGGAATTTTGGCGAAGTGGCCAACAACCGGCTCTTTACTCAGGCCAAGCAGCAGGACATGGCCGGTTCCGGTATCGGTACCTTTAATGACCGGATCCGCGAAGGAGTGCGCAGCGCCGCACTGTTTAAACCAGAGTTGAGCGACAGTGATCTCTCAGAAATGGATATTATCCGTATCAGCCTGACGGCTACCTTGAAAGATTACGTGTTATTGAATGCCCGTGGTGTGTCAGGCCCGGCTTCCAGCTTAAGCTGGAATGGCCAGCCAGCCGGCTATGCCGAAAAACCGGCAGACATTATCAATTATGTCTCAAAGCATGATAACGAAACCTTGTGGGATATTTTGCAGGCGCGCTTACCGGAGTCGATGAGCCCGGCTGAACGCGTGCGGGCGCAAAATATGTCTATCGCCATTCCGCTGATGAGCCAAGGCATTCCGTTCCTGCAAATGGGCGGCGATTTCCTGCGCTCGAAGTCGATGGACCGAGACAGCTACGATGCAGGTGACTGGTTCAACTACGTTGACTTTACCATGCAAACCAATAACTGGGCGGTGGGTTTGCCGTTGGCAGAAAAGAACATCGACAACTGGGATCAGATTGCCCGCTTGTTCCTCAACCCCAACACGGCGGTTGAGCCTGAGCAGATTGAATTTGCCTCCGAGGTGTTTACCGAGTTTTTGCAGATCCGCAGTCAGCACCCGTTATTCCGGTTGCGCACAGCGGAGGATGTAATGGCTCGGGTAGGTTTCCATAATGTTGGCAGCAATCAGACGCCTGGTTTGATCGTGATGAGCATTGATGATGGCATTGGCCATGCTGATCTTGACCCGGAGGTGGATGCCCTGGTGGTGGTGATTAACGGCACGGCAACCGAGCAAGCGCACAGCATCCCGACTGCCTCTGGCTTTGATCTGCACCCGGTACAGCAGGCATCAGTGGATCATCGCGTTGCCAGCGCAATGTTCTATCAGGGTGATGGCGAAGGAACCTTTGTGGTCCCTGCCCAGACCATGGCGGTGTTCGTCAAAGCCCAGCATGGCGATCAGGGCGAAGGCTTAGCCGCCGATGCCACCATAGGGGCTCCGGATATTCCGCCCTATGAAGCGACCAGTGTCTTTGTGCGTGGCGGCATGAATGGCTGGAGTACCGATGATGAAATGGCCTATGCCGGTGCAGGTATTTATAGCATTATTGTGGATCTGCAAGCCGGGCAGTATGAGTTTAAAATCGCCTCGGAAGACTGGTCGACGGTTGACTTTGGTGGCGGTGCTGATGGTCAGGATGTGCTGCTGGATACGCCGAACACCTTGGCGCGCTCTGGGGGCAACCTGAATATCGATATCGCCGTGTCGGGTCGCTACGTCTTTAGCCTGGATGCTCGCAATACAGAAGCGCCGGTACTGACAGTCGCGGAACAGCAGCCCTATGCCAACACCATTTATCTGCGCGGTGAAATGAGCGACTGGGGCACCGGTGTGCCATTCAGTTACATCGGCAACGACCAGTACAGTGTCACCATTGCGCTGGAAGCTCGTGGTTATAACTTTAAGTTTGCTGATGCCGACTGGGGTGCGATTAACTATGGCGCCGGTGACGATGGCGGCACGGTCAATTTGGGTGAAGCCAAGACGCTGGCCTATAACGGCGGTGATCTGAATATCAGCATTCCGGCTGATGGTGATTATACCTTTGTCGTGGATGCAACCGAGCCAGAGGCCCCCACCATTACGGTGCTGGCTGACGACTAAGCTGCTGATTAGCGAAACGAAAAGGTGCCTGAAATGGGCACCTTTTGTATTGCTGATCAGTATGGTCAATTTTGGCTCTGCTATACTGCGATGGATTGGGATAAAACCAGAGGAATAAAAACGATGAAAACCTTGTGCTTTTTAACCCGCTTGTGTTGTGTAGCCATGCTGTTTAGCTTTGCCGTTGCTGCTGGACAACTCCACACCACCCACTGCCAGCTTGGTGATGCGGTACGGGTGATTGAAGTGGTGTACCCGGAGGGAGGTGAGCTGCCTTGCGAAGTGCGCTATCAGCGCGAAGGTGAGCAAAGCGTGTTGTGGCGTGCCCGCAATGAAGCCGGCTACTGTGAAGAAAAAGCCGCGGAATTTGTTGAAAAGCAGCGAGGCTGGGGTTGGCAGTGTACCCTCATGCCGGCTGATGCTGCACCTGCTGAAGCGGATTAAGGTGGTGCTTCTGCCGGATGCGCTGCGGAGCCACTGTATTGCCGCCAGCAATTTCGACCCGCTTCTTTGGCTTGATACATGGCCGCATCAGCTTGTTGTAGCATCTGTTGCGGAGTGCTTTCTGGCTGTACGGTAATAACACCGAAACTAGCTGTCAGCAGCATTGACTCCGATTGCCAGATAAAAGGTTGCTCCAGCAATGCAAGCCGCAATCGTTCAGCAGCGCTGCTGGCACCTTCTTGTTGTATGCCCGGTAAGATAATCAAAAACTCTTCTCCTCCATGGCGACCAAGGAGGTCTTCGTCCCTGAGTTGTTGCTGCAATACATGGCTGCAATGCTTCAGGGCGGCATCGCCTGCATCATGGCCATAGCGATCATTTACTTTCTTGAAATGATCTAAGTCGAGCCAAATCAAGCTGTATGGAAACTGATGTCGTAACCAGCTTTGGTGTGATTGATCGAGATTTTTCAACATGGCTCGTCGATTCCATAAGCCGGTGAGTTGGTCGCGCTCGGCCAGGTAGCGGATTCGACTGATCAGCCGAACCATGGCACAGCCGATAATATTGATGTTGATGGTCAGGGTCAGTGCCACAAAAGCCCAGAGCATCATGCTGCCTTCACCACTTTGAATGCCGACATAACGATGGTCATCGACCGGAGCGACCAGCAACAGTATGGTTCTGGTGACAAATAACAAAGCCATCAGTAAAGCAGGCATGGCCATCAAGAGGGCATTGATACGACCATAGTTCTCACGCAGTGCCAGGAAAATATCCCGGCTACACAAACTAAACAGAATAAAGGCATAACTTGAGAAAATAATGCCTTGGGCCAGTTCCGTTTCTGCACCTTGCTGGTACATCAGCAACAATAGCAGGCTGACCAGTAGCAGTATGACTACAGGAATCGTTCGTTGCGCTAACCAGAATAATCGAACAATGCCGATATGCAGTAGTGTGAAAGCCAGTAACACCAAAGCATCCGCCAGGAACCAATGCACCAGGCTGGGCGCCTCAGTTCGAAATTTCAACAATAAGACGCCTAGCAGCACCAGCCAATTGGTCAGGGCAAAGCTAAGGCTGGCTTTGCTGGATACCCGCAGCGGATAGGCCAACATAAACCAGGCCGCACCAGCAACCGCGGTGAGTAAGGCAATAAAACTTAGTAGCAGTTGTGGCTCAGTCATAATGTGGGATCACTAGCAAAGTTATTCTAACTATAGAGAACTTGAAGGGTTCTGCCCAGTGCAAAATCGAACCGGCTTGGTTGTGACCGTGCCATGATAGTGCATACGTATTCAGCAAAATAAAGCAGGTTTGCATCAAAAAAGTGCGTTAATTTAAATCCATTGATGTTTTATGGAGCTTAAATATGCACACGAAACCCTTTATGCTGGCGGCGCTCTCTGCCGCAATGATGCTGGCATGCCAGCCTGCTGTTGAATCACCGAAACCGTCCAGTCAAGCTGCCCAGCCAGCGGAGTCTGAACCTGTCGCTGAGGCTGAAGGCAAGCCAGTGGTCTATCAGGTCTTTACCCGCTTGTTTGGCAATACCAATACCACCAACAAACCCTGGGGCACATTGGAAGAAAATGGCGTTGGCAAATTCAGCGACTTTACCGATGAAGCACTGGCGGGCATTAAAGAACTGGGCGTGACCCATGTCTGGTACACCGGCGTACCGCATCATGCGGTGATCCGTGATTACACCGCCTATGGCATCTCACTGGATGACCCGGATGTAGTCAAAGGCCGGGCCGGTTCACCCTATGCGGTAAAAGATTACTACAATGTCAGCCCCGATCTGGCCGATGACCCGGCCAACCGGCTGCAGGAGTTTCAGGCACTGATAGCCCGGACTCATGCCCATGATATGAAAGTGCTGATTGATATCGTGCCAAACCATGTGGCACGCAATTATCAATCGATCAGCCGTCCGGAAGGCGTTGCCGACTTTGGTGCTAACGACGACACCAGTGTCGCCTATGCCCGTGATAACAATTTTTACTACATTCCGGGTGAGGCGTTTCAGGTACCGGCCTGGCCAGACGATTATCAGGTGTTAGGCGGTGAGCCGCATCCGATGGCGGACGGGCACTTTGAAGAGAACCCAGCCAAGTGGACCGGCAACGGCTCCCGTGCCGCTCAGCCGGAGTTTGATGATTGGTATGAAACGGTAAAAATCAACTTTGGTGTACGGCCGGATGGCAGCTATGACTTCGATACGCTGCCTGCGGAGTACGCACAAAAAAGTATTGAGCAACATTACAGCTTCTGGCAGGGCCGCGATGTGCCGGATTCCTGGGAAAAATTCCGCGATATCGTGCTGTACTGGCTGGATATGGGTGTCGATGGCTTTCGTTACGACATGGCTGAAATGGTGCCAGTCGAGTTCTGGAGCTATCTGAACTCGCACATCAAACAAGTGAATCCTGACGCTTTTTTATTGGCAGAAGTGTATCAACCAGACTTGTATCGGGATTACCTGCATTTAGGCCGGATGGACTACCTGTACGATAAAGTAGAGTTCTACGATAATCTAAAATGGGTGATGCAAGGCCATGGTAGCAGCGATGAGTTAATTGCCACGCAAGAGCGGATGGCAGATATCGAGCATCATATGCTGCATTTTCTGGAAAACCACGATGAACAGCGCATTGCCAGCCCTGAGTTTGCCGGTGATGCCCGCTTAGGCATGCCGGCCATGCTGGTTTCGGCCACCATTAGCACTTCGCCGACCATGCTGTATTTTGGCCAGGATGTTGGCGAAGCCGCTAGCGAAGATGCCGGTTTTGGCAAAGCCAGCCGCACCACCATTTTTGATTACTGGGGTGTGCCAGCGCATCAACGTTGGATGAACGATGGCAAATTTGATGGCGGCGCTCTGACCGAAGCCGAGCGAGAGCTGCGCGATTTCTATGTTCGCTTAATGCGTTTTAGTGCTGAGCAACCAGCAATGAATGGACACTATGCCGAGATCCATAGTGCCAACCGCGCGCATACTGAACACTACGATGATAAATTGCTATCCTATCTACGTTGGAGCGAGCAACAAAAGCTATTGATTGTCGCTAATTTCCGCGATCAGCCGCATGCCCCGCTGCAATTGTTGCTGCCAGCTGAGCAGATCACCGCCTGGGGACTGAGTGATGGGGAATACCAGCTAACCGAGCAACTTTATGGTGAGCTGACCACCACGCTGACGGTACAGCAGGGAGTAGGAACCGTGCCACTCACGCTGGCGCCGTTGGCATCGCTGATCTTACAGCTTGAGGAGTAAAGCATGAACGCTTTAATCAGACAGTGTCTGTTGCTGCGACGTGTATCGTTCGGGCTCTGCCTGCTGGCAGGGCTCTGGCTATTGCCTTTGCAGGCAGCCGATTACCAGAGTCATCAGTTGAGTGACGATGGCCTGGTGATTCAAACCAGCGAAGGTCAGTTGACGTTGCGTTTTCATCAACCAGCGGTAGTGGAAGCCTTTTACCAAACTGATGGGGTGAAGCAGTTGCCATCGTTCACTCTGCCAGCAGAGCAAACGCTGGTTGCCGCTGACCTGGAGGTGCAAAGTGAAGTTTTGCGTTATGGCACCGAAGCACTGACAGTGCTTATCGATAAGGCATCGCTGCAACTGAGCTATGAGCGACATGGCAAGGTCTTTCTGGCCGAAGAACAAGGGTTGTTTCAGCATGACACCCTGCGCGGTTTTCGTTTTCAGTTGCAGCCAGATGAAAAGCTGATGGGTGCCGGCCAGCGGGTGCTTGGCATGGACCGGCGTGGTCACCGTTTGCCGTTGTACAACAAGGCTGACTACGGTTACACCACCGAGTCTGAGCAAATGTATTTCAGCCTGCCTGCCGTGTTATCCAGCAACAACTACATGCTGTTGTTTGATAACTCGGCCAGTGGCTTTATCGATTTAGGTAAAACCGAAGCCGATGTGCTGCAGTTTGAAGCTGTAGGTGGCCGTACCGGCTATATTGTCGCGGCGGGTGAGAGCTATCAGCACACCCTGCAGCAGTATCTGCAGGCCAGTGGTATGCCGCCGCTGCCCCCGCGCTGGGCACTGGGCAACTACGCCTCCCGTTTTGGTTATCGCACTGAGCAGGAAGCGCGTGATACTGTGCAGCGCTTTATTGATCAGGGCTTTCCGCTTGATGCCATCGTGTTGGATCTGTACTGGTTTGGCCCGGGTATTCAGGGCCATATGGGCAATCTGGCCTGGGATAAAGAGGCTTTCCCGAACCCTGAGCAGATGATCGCCGATTTTCGGGAGCTGGGCGTCAAAACCATATTGATCACCGAGCCTTTTATCCTGACCAGTTCGAATCGCTGGCAGGAAGCGGTCGATGAGCAGGTGTTGGCGCTTAATCTGGCCGGTAAGCCGAAAACCTTTGATTTTTATTTTGGCAATACCGGCTTAATTGATGTGTTTAAACCGGAAGCCGCTGAATGGTTCTGGCAGATTTACCATGAGCTGATGCAGCAAGGTGTGGCCGGTTGGTGGGGCGACCTGGGTGAGCCGGAAGTGCACCCGCACGATACCATTCACCAGCTACCCGGTGGCACCGCCACGGCGGATGAAATTCACAATGCCTATGGCCATGAGTGGGCCAAAATGGTGTTTGATCGCCACGTGCGCGATTACCCGGCGCTGCGCCCTTTTATTATGATGCGCTCTGGCGCACCGGGTTCGCAGCGCTACGGCATGATCCCCTGGACCGGCGATGTTGATCGCAGTTGGGGTGGTCTGGAGCCTCAGGTCGAGTTGGCACTGCAGATGAGCTTGTTTGGCTTTGGTTACATCCATTCTGATTTAGGCGGCTTTGCCGGTGGCGAGCAGTTCGATGCCGAGATGTACACCCGCTGGATGCAGTATGGCGTGTTCCAACCTGTGTACCGACCGCATGCGCAGGAGCATATTGCGCCAGAGCCGGTGTTTCATGATGGCACTACTCAGCGCATCACCCGTGATTTTATTTATCTGCGTTATCGGATGCTGCCATACAATTACACCTTAGCCTATCAGCACAGCACGCTGGGCCTGCCCCTGATGCGGCCATTGTTTTATCTGGAGCCAGATAATCCTGCCTTTATTGATGAGCGGAACAGCTACTTGTGGGGTGATGCGTTCTTAGTGGCGCCAGTCACCGAGCCAGGCGTGACCGAGTGGACGGTTAATGCGCCTGCCGGCGTCTGGTTTGACTTTTTTGATGGCCGCCGTTATCAGGGCGGGCAGTCAGTGCAGGTGCCGGTGACGCTGGAAACCATTCCTGTGTTGGTGAAGGCGGGCGCTTTTGTACCCATGGTCGCTGCCACGCAAAGTACCGATCAGTACAGCAGTGAGCAGCTGGAGCTGCATTACTGGCATGATGCGAGTGTCGGTCAGAGCAAAGGTGAGATGTACGAAGACGACGGCATCAGCCGCACCAGCTTGCAGGATGGCGCTTATGAGCTGTTGCAATTTAGCGCCCGTAACCAGCAAGATGAAAAGCTGGAGCTAACGCTAACCCGCCAGGGCGATTACCCCGGTATGCCAGCTGAACGGCACTTGATGCTAGTGGTGCATCAGGCCCCCGACCACTGGCAGCAGGTTCAGGTAGATGGCCAAACGTTTAAGATACAAGCAGAGTCGGTCGCCAAGGGCGAGGAAGGTGCCTGGCGCAATCGCGATGGCGCTATTGTGGTGCAATTGAACTGGCAACAAGGTACTCAGCTAAGCCTGAACTAAACGACAAACCATTCTCCCGTTCAAAGCCAGTACAGCCGTTGGGTACTGGCTTTTTTTATGCGCTACTTATGATATTTGCTTACATTTTTTTACGCTAAATAGCGGTCTGGTCGGTCGAAATAACGCATGATGAAACGACTGTTGGTGACACAGTTTATGCAAGGAGACAACAATGACCGATCACAAACACGCGCAACAAATCCGGCAATTGCTGGAGGCATGGCAGCAAGCGGTCACCAGTAAAGATGTCAGTGCCTTTATGCAGCTCTACAGCCCGCCACTCAGAGCCTTTGATGCCATCGGGCCCTTGCAGTTTTTAAGTCGGGATGCCTATAAGGAGCACTGGCAGCAGTGCATGCAGTTTTGTCTCGGTACTTTTCGTTTTGAGATCCACCAGCTGGAAGTGCAAGCCGACAATGAGCTGGCCTTTTGTCATTTTTTGAACCTTGCTGGCGGCACCGATGCCGAAGGTCAACCGCATTTATGCTGGTTACGCTGCACCCAGTGCTGGCAGCTGCAAACCGATGGCTGGAAAATTATTCATGAGCATTTTTCCGTACCGGTAGATATGGAGAGCGGTCTGGGACAGTTCGAGCTGAAGCCGGATTAGCCTGGTTGGAGCTTAACCCAACTTGGCGCTATTGGGGACAGCCTGCTCAGGTATACGGGCGATAACATCCACTGAGTTTCATTATATAGTACCTTCAGTCCTGAGCTACTTGTGGCTACAGCAGTAAATTCAGTTCAAATAACAACTTCTGTAAACTCTGCCGACTATCCATCAACAGCAATAGCTCGATTTGATGTTGCTGCTGATTGACCGAGTAAAACAGGATGTTATGTTGGTCGAGCTGCCATTGGCGATAGTCGGTGATCCCGAAGGCTAATAGCCGCTCGCTGATCGGTGCTATTTCAGGTGTGCCGGGTAAGTGATGCTTTATGCGTTGTTGTATGCTGGTTAGGGTGTCAGCTGCTTTTGCTTCACCGTACTTGTCGGTAAGAAAGGCTCTGAACCGCTGGACTGATAATTTGAACAGCGGTGAGCTGACGATGAGAAAGTGTTTACTCAAAGGCTTGGTCCACAGTTAACTTAGCGTTCTGCAACGTTTTTTCTGACAGCTTCAGTATCTTCAGCAATGCCAGTGTGTCTTGTTGAAACTGATAGTCCTGATAAGACTGCACCACAAAAGCGGGTTTACCGTGTT